>CAXBBB010000230.1:0-4980 GCA_963973615.1 uncultured Rhodothermales bacterium
ATATACGATTCAATACACCGGCGAGAGCGAGGAGCAGGCTGACGCCTTCGGCTTCCTGGGCTTTGCCCTCGCCGTTGGCGTGGCGATGATCTTCATCATTCTGGTCGCCCAGTTCAACTCGCTGAGTGCGCCGTTCATCATCATCGTCGCTGTTGGCCTGAGCCTGATCGGTGTGCTGACCGGCCTGATCCTGACGCGCACGTCGTTTGGCCTGTTCACGTTCATCGGCATCATCAGTCTCGCGGGCATCGTGGTTAACAACGGCATCGTCCTGATCGACTACATCATGCAACTGCGCGACCGGGGAGTCGAGAAGCAGCAGGCCATCATCGACGGCGGCGCGACGCGTCTGCGTCCGGTGCTCTTGACGGCGCTAACCACGCTGATCGGCTTGGTCCCGCTGACGTTTGGCATCAACATCGACTTCGTCGGCCTGCTGACCGACTTCGACCCGTCGATCTCGTTCGGATCGGAAAACACCCAATTCTGGGGACCGATGGGGACTGCGATCATCTCGGGCCTGATCTTCGGTACGTTCCTGACGCTCGTCATCGTGCCCGTCATGTACTCGACGTTTGACAGCCTCGCCATCCGCGTGGGCCGCGTCTTCGGCAGCAGCGATACAGCAGACAGCCCGCCTGCCGTATCGACCGGTAGCGGCGATGGGTTGGCAGGCGAAACGACCGTCGTTCCCCCCGTGCGCTCGGCTACGGCGTAGCACTATAGAGACCTGGCAGGTTCAATCGGACCTGCCAGGTCTGCGCGCGAATCAGGGCATGGTGTAACCTCAGCGAGTTGGACGCGGGGTGGTCGCTGCGATTGTTGCACGTTTCGCACGTCGTGACGGGCTGGGCAAGCGTGGGATTCACCTCAACGCGGGCAGATGACCCGTAGCTTGCCTGGTCTCACTTACCCCACTGTGCCCACATGGGCTTACTGATTTTCTACGTCACGCTGGCGCTCATCGTCTCGTTTCTCTGTTCGATTCTTGAAGCCGTCCTGCTTTCGATCACGCCCTCGCATGTGGCGGTGATGGAACGCGAAGGCAATCCAGCCGCCGAAAGCGTCAAAGCGCTCAAAGCCGACATCGAGAAGCCGCTTTCAGCCATTCTCACGCTCAACACGATTGCCCACACCGTCGGCGCCGCTGGCGCTGGGTCGCAGGCTGCTATCGTCTGGGGCGAAGGATCGGTCTGGATCTTTTCGTTCGTCGCCCTCTTCGCCGCCGCGCTGACCGTCGCGATTCTCATCTTCACCGAGATCATTCCCAAGACGCTGGGCGCGCAGTATTGGAAAGGGCTGACGCCGCTGGTCGCGCGCTCGCTCAAGGTCCTCGTGTTTGTCATGGGTCCTATCGTGTGGTTCTTACAACTGCTCACCAACCTCATCTCGCGCGGCGAGAAGGATCAGGGCGTGAGCAGAGACGAGATCGCGGCAATGGCCGACCTGGGACATCAGTCGGGCTCGGTCGATGCCGCCGAGAGCCGCATCCTCAAGAGCCTGTTCAGCTTCCGGTCGCTCCGAGCGCGCGACATCATGACGCCCCGCACGGTCCTCTTCCACTTTCAGCAGGACCAAACCGTCGACGAGGTACTGGCGGCCCATCCGCACATTCGGTTCTCGCGCATCCCGATCTACGGGTCGAACCGAGACGATATGGTCGGCTACATCCTGAAAGACGACCTGCTGCTTCACGCCGCACGCGATCAGGCGGACATGCCGCTGAGCAAGTTGAAGCGCGACTTCATCGTGGTACCGGATGGCTTGGCGCTGCCCCTCCTGTTCGAGCGCTTATTGGATCAAGGCGAGCACATCGCCCTGGTCGTCGACGAGTATGGGGGCGTGGCAGGAATCGTATCGATGGAGGACATCGTCGAAACGCTGCTCGGATTGGAGATCGTCGACGAGGCCGACGCCAATACCGACATGCAGGTGCTGGCGCGCGAGCGGTGGAGCAAGCGGGCACGAGCGCTCGGCCTGCTCGACGACGAAGACATCGACCCGCTCGCAGTCCAAACCGACGCCGAGACCAAAGCCATCGTCACGCACAGCACGACGGGTATCGCGCAGCAGCAAGTCCGCAGCAACACCCCCGATCTCCCCGCCGAACCCGACGCCGTCGATCCCAAGGACGAGCGGTAATCCGTTTCGTGATCTGAGTGCGCGGGCGACACGCGTCTTGCCACACGGTTTTGGTTGGCCCAAATCCACCTACATCGCTATTGCTCAATGAAACAGCTAGAAGATTTTGAAGATGCCCATCTCCGCATCTTCGACCGCCCCGCCCCGCCTGATCCGTCAGACGTAAAAACCGTCTACCTGATTGGCATCTGCGGGACCGGTATGGGATCGCTGGCCGGGCTGCTGAGCGAGGCAGGCTATCAGGTCAAAGGATCGGACGAAAACGTCTACCCGCCGATGAGCGATCGATTGGCCGAGGCGGGCATCGAAGTGCTCAAAGGTTACGACCCAGCGCACTTGCAACCGGCGCCCGACCTGGTCGTCGTCGGCAACGCGTGCGCTCCGGATCACGTGGAGGCGGCCTATGCACGCGAGCACGGGCTGGCGCAGTTGTCGCTTCCCGAAGCGCTGGCTCACTTTTTCTTGCGCGGCCGGCGCTCACTCGTGGTCGCAGGGACGCACGGTAAGACGAGCACGACGGGGCTGATGGTCCACGTGCTACGCGAAGCCGGACTGGACCCCGGCTTTCTGGTCGGCGGCGTGATGTCGAATGGCGGTGTCAACTATTCCGTCGGGACCGGGCCGCACTTCGTAGTCGAGGGCGACGAATACGACAGCGCGTATTACGACAAGCGGCCCAAGTTTATGCATTACCAGCCGACGGCGGCCATCATCACGTCGATGGAGTTCGACCACGCCGACATCTATGCCGACTGGGACGACTACCGCAGCGCGTTCCGCCGGTTTGCGGGCATCGTCGACCCCGAAGGTTTGCTCGCGCTCTACGGCGACGACAACGAAGTGCGCGTACTCGAATTCCACGCGTCAGCGCCCCACCAGTACTACGGCATCGACGACGGCGACGACCACGTGACGGCGACCAACGTCCGCACGGGCGAAGGCGGAATGCGCTTTACGCTCGTGGTCAGCGGCGAGGAGAAAACGGATATTTTTCTTCCTATGAGCGGGCGGCACAACCTGCGCAACGCGCTGGGGGTCGCGGCCATCTGCCTGTCCGAAGGCCTGACGCCCGAGCAGATCGCCCAGGGAATGGGCACGTTCAAGGGCATGAAGCGCCGCCAGGAACCCATCGGCGAAGTCGGCGGCGTGCTGGTCATCGACGACTTTGCGCACCACCCGACGGCCGTCCACGAAACCATCGGCGCGATCGCCGAGCGCTGGCCCGAGCGCCGCGTCGTGGCCGTCTTCGAACCGCGCAGCAACAGCAGCCGACGCAAGGTCTTTGAGCAGGCGTACAGCGAAGCCTTCGACCGTGCCGAACTCGCCTTTGTCAGCGCGCCCCCCGTTCGTCACAACGATACCGCGAACGACCTGATGGATTCCGAACAGGTCATCCGCAACATGCGCACGCGCGGCGTCGACGCCCACCTCGCCCCCAACGCCGAAGCCTTGCTCCCCGACTTGGTAGACAAACTGCGTCCTGGCGATGTGGTGCTGATCATGAGCAACGGCAGCTTTGGCGGTATCCACAAAAAGCTGCTCGCTGAACTTGCCGAGCGGACGCGCCAGCCCGTGACGGCGTAAAAGACTCAGAGGTGTCGGTCTATGCGACAGCTCGATTCGCCTGGTGGATATGCGTGTCGTTTCTCTCGTTCCGTCGCAGTCGGAGTTGCTGGTCGATCTGGGCGTCGTACCCGTCGGCGTGACGCGGTTTTGTGTGCGTCCGCCTGAGTTGAAGCAGCAGGCGGCAGTCGTTGGTGGGACGAAGCAGGTGGATGCCGACGCGATTCGAGCGCTCAAACCCGACTGGATTCTCGCCAACAAGGAAGAGAACACGCGCGAGATGGTCGAGGCGCTGTCGAGCGTAGCGCCGGTTCACGTGACCGACGTGCACACGCTCGACGACGCGCTGGCGATGATCCGCACTGTTGGACGACACGTCGGGAAGCGAACGGCAGCCGCTGGGTTAGCACACACCATCGCCGAGCGGTTCGATGCCCTATCTGCGTTCGAGCCGCTGCGCTGCGCGTACCTCATCTGGCGTGACCCCTGGATGACTATCGGTGGCGACACGTTCATCTCGGACATGATGGCGCGCGGCGGATTGGTCAACGTGTTCGCGGGACAGACACGGTACCCAACGCTCACACCCGCCGACATACGCACCGCCGATCTCGACGCCGTCTTGCTCTCGTCCGAACCGTTTCCGTTTTCTCCGTCCGACGCTGACCAAGTCGAAGAGCAAACGGGCGTCCCGACGTTTCTGGCCGACGGCGAACCGTTTTCGTGGTACGGCAGCCGCCTGCTCCACGCGCCCGGCTACCTGCGTTCGCTTCGATCAAAGTTGAAATCCGTCGGCGTGAGATAATCGGACATCGGCGCGCGATAGGGGACGGACTCTACTCGATCCGCGCGCCCTCCGTATGCCCAACCGATAGCCCCACCCAGCACCGAGAGTCCGGCTCCCATCCAGATCCCCACCGCCCGGGAAGGCCCACCCAACGACGGTTCGTCGTCTGCGCCGAGGGCCAGAAGCATCAGCAGCGCTCCCGGAAAGCCGCCGACGGCTGCTCCTCGGGTTGCCCCTGCTGCATCTCGCCCATACCCCATACGGTCGACGCGCACGATGTCCGCTGTGTCGAGACTGTGCCACTGCGTGGAACCGGCCTCTCGGTAGCGAGAAACGCCGATCCCGACGACGATACTGCGCACCTCACGAATGCCTCGCCCACCTTCCAGTGAGATGACGAAGCGCCCTCGCGCCATCGCCTCGTTCACCTGGGCGAGTTCGGGCGGCGCTTGGCGTAGCAGGTCGGCGCGCGTCGTCGGGCCATCGCC
>CAXBBB010000231.1:0-4971 GCA_963973615.1 uncultured Rhodothermales bacterium
GCTGGTCTTGGTGGGTGTGGAGTCGTGACGCCCCTAGCAAGCTCTTCGTCCCGAACAGCGCTGCATCTACTCTGAAGGAGGGAGATGCAGGGTGAATCTGCTGCCCTTACCGAGCACACTTTCGACCTCTAGAGAGCCGCGCATTTTTTCGATCAACCGGTCAGCAATCGCTAGACCCAGACCGCTTCCCTCGTAGGCGCGCGAGTCTCCAGTAGACCCTTGCACGAAGGGCTTGAAGAGGTCGGGTACAAAGTCAGGCGCGATGCCTATCCCTGTATCTGAAACCTGGATCAGAAGTGTGCCTTTGGATTCCGCGTCCTTCGCGACCGAGACGGTGACCTCCCCCATCTCTGTGAACTTGACGGCATTGTCAAGGAGGTGCCAGAGGGTGCTGGAAAAACTACCCGGGTCGAGTAGCACGCCTACACCTTCAACCCTCGGATCGATTGTAGTGACGAGCCGGAGGTGCTTTTGCTCGGCCTTGCTCTTAAAGTGCTCCACGACCATTCGCACCTCCGCACACAGGTCTACCACCTTCGGCTGGATCACGAAGCGATGTGCCTCCAACTGGGCTAGCGTGAGGATCGAGGTAAGGGTGTTCTGTAACCGTTTGCCGCTAAAGGTGATGTCTTCGGCAAGGTCCCGCCTATCATCGTCCTTTAGCTCTTGAACCAACATGTCTGCAAAGCCGATGATTGCGGTCAGAGGCGTTCGGATTTCATGGCTCATGTTCGCCAGGAAAACGCTCTTCATCTGGTTCGACTCTTCGGCTGCAAGGCGCGCTAGACGCTGCTCCTCGTGAGCGTTTCTCAGGTCGGTGATGTCCCACACCGTACCGACCATACGAACAGGGCGGCCATCCTCGTCGTAACTGGCAGAACCGAGGTTCGACACCCAGCGCACGGCACCGTCGGCTCGGATGATGCGGTATTCAACGTCGTAGGTCGTGTGAGAAAGCGCCGCTTCCGTGACCGCGTTCATCACGTACTGCCTGTCATCAGGATGGACGAGGTCCTGAAACGCCTCCAACGTACCTGCGAACTCCTCCATACCGAACAAGCGGTAGCACTCCGCCGACCAGAAGACCGTATTGATCTTCAAGGTCCATTCCCACACTCCAATTTGTGCCGTAGCTACAGCGAGTTTGAGCCGTGCCTCGCTCTCTCTGAGAGCCTGCTCTGCCCGGTTGCGTTCTAGCCGGACCTGCTTTTCCTTGAGTGCGTGGCGCACCGCCGATTCCAATCGCTTGAGACGCTCCTTGATCACGTAGTTCGCCGCCCCGGCAAGCATGCACTCAACTGCCACATCTTCGTTCATCGACCCGGTAATGATGATTACGGGCACCAGCGGCGCTCGCTCCTGCGCCAAGCGCAAAGCCGTCAGGCCATCGAACTGCGGCATAGCATAGTCCGATATAATCAGATCCGGCTCAAAAGCATCAAGAGCCTGGAGATACTCTTCTTGATTCTCCACCACGCGGAAGTCGCATTCCGGGATACCTTTGCGCACCTCACGCCGAACGAGTTCGGCATCAATGATGCTGTCTTCTGCAAGTAGAATGCGCATAGCATGTTCTATAAGATGTTGAGGCGATAGCTTGGTATCGTCTTTTTCTTTCTTATGGCAAGGGGTCTGAGGTGGAAGGGCGGGGCTCGTTGATGAGAAGCCAGTAAAACCCTAGGCTACTCATGCTCTTTACGAAATCCTCGAAAGACACCGGTTTGACGACATAGCTGTTGGCCCCCAATTCGTATGCCGTCTTGATATCGGGATGCTGGGCTGACGAGGTCACCACCACTACAGGTATAGATCGCAGCGATTCGTCGGCCTTGATCTCGCGGAGCACCTCCAAGCCGTTCTTTTTAGGCAGCTTCAAGTCTAGCAGAATCACGCGGGGCAGACTCATGCCGCGTCGCGCTTCGTAGGCATTGCGCGCGAAGAGAAAGTCGAGCGCTTCGGCGCCATCCTCCACCACGTGCAGGCTATTGACCAAGTTGCGGCGCTTGAATGCACGGACGCACAGCTCCGCATCTCGCGGATTGTCCTCTACAATGAGGACTTCAACGGCCTTGGTAACATCTGTGCTCATGGAAATGGCAGGATTAAACGAGAAGCGAGCGTCTGCTAAGAGAAGGGTCGGTTAAGGAGAATAAGGAAGCCTAAAGTAGAAAGTGGTGCCTTCTCCTGTGACGCTCTCCGCCCACACCCGTCCTCCATGGCGCTGCACCGCTCGGCGTACAATCGCTAACCCAACCCCCGTGCCGCCGAACTCACGCTCGCTGTGTAGCCGCTGAAACACCCCGAAGAGTTTGTCGGCATATCGCATGTTGAAGCCGGCTCCATTATCTCGTACGCTGTACTGGACGACTTCTTTTCCATCGACGCGCTCAGTACTGCCGCGCACCTCAATGAGGGGAGCCTCGCGCTTGGACGAGAATTTGAGGGCGTTATCTAACAGGTTCTGCCATACCTGGTAGAGCAGCGTCTCGTCTCCCCATGCTGCAGGAAGAGGCCCCAGGTTGAAGGTCACCTGTTCCCTTTGCTCCGATGAGCATATCGAGTCGAGAACCGACTCGACGAGGCCTTCCATATCGACGCGAGCGAGGGTCATTTCGGAGCGGCCCAGGCGAGAGAACGCGAGCAGATCGTCGATGAGTTGGCCCATTCGTTGGGCTTCGTTCCGCACCACGCCGGCGATGCGCTGGCCCTCTGAGTCGAGGAGGTCGTGATAGTCTTCCTGCAAGAATTGGGTGTACCCGTCAATGGCGCGCAGTGGCGCCCGCAGGTCGTGAGAGACCGAGTAGGCGAACGCTTCGAGTTCTTCGTTGGCTGCTTGAAGCTGTGCGGTGCGCCGGGATACCTGGTCTTCCAGGTGCGTGTAGAGCTTGCGGATCTCTTCTTGTGCGCGCTTGCTTGTCGTGACATCGGTCAACACGCCGTACCACGACATGCTTCCGTCGTCTTCTTGCTGCGGTATGGAGCGGCCGTCCACCCAAATCTCTCCGCGCTCGGGATGAAGTACGCGGAACTCGGCGTGCCACATATCCATCGTCTCGGCGGATTTCTCAAGCGTGGTGACGACGTGAGAGAGATCGTCAGGGTGGCACAGCCTGGCCATGATCGAAGCATCGTCCACCAGCGCCTCGGGAGGCACCCCATAGATCTTGGCGATGTTCGGGCTGGCGTATGGAAAGCATGTGGTGCCGTCTGCGTTCTCTCGGTAGGTATGCACCGCGCCGGGCACCGTCTCTACGATCCTCGCGAAGCGGTCGCGTTCGGCGCGCAATTCGTGCTCGGTCTGCTTCAGGGCCGTGATGTCAGAGAACGTGAGAACCGCCAGCGTGTCCCCCTGAGCACCCTGAATCAGCGTTCCGCTGAAGCGAAAGATGCGTTCCCAATCCCGCTGCTTGTGCCGGAGGCGCACCTCGTAGTCGCGTAGGGATTCACGGCTACACACGCGGGAAAGCGGCCACTCTTCGATAGGTAGGACCTTTCCATCGAGCGTCGACAGTTCAAAGGTCTTCTCGAACTCTGGTATGCTATCGAATAGTTCTTCTCGACTGGCGAAATCGTGCATGCGCACGGCGGCGTGATTCCAATAGGTCACTTGTCCCTCGGGAGTAGACAAGACGAGCCCCTCGTTCATGTGGTCGATGACGGCTCGCAGTCGCTCTTCGCTTTCTAGGAGCTTGGCCTCTGCCTGCTTGCGCTCCGAGATGTCCTCGATGACGGAGATAAAATACACAGGCGACCCTTCCTCATCGCGCACGAGAGACACTGTGAGGTTGATCCAGACGATGTCTCCGTCTTTACGCAGATAGCGCTTTTCGATGGAGTATGTCTTGATCTCGCCGGCGAGCAAGCCCTGCATGAGGGTTACGTCTTGCTCGATGTCTTGGGGGTGGGTGATGTCCTGAAACGTGCATCTCAGCAATTCCTCACGAGAGTATCCGACAATTTCAGCCAGACGCATGTTGACGCGAAGCCATGCGCCGTCCAACCCTACGTGCGCGATGCCGACCGCCGCCTGCTCGAATGTGGCACGAAAACGCTCCAGGGTGTCTTCTAGAATGGCCTCTGTTCGATAGGCAGTCGTGATGTCCATGTCCATCCCGACCCAAGATTGGACGTCTCCACGTTCGTCGATCAGAGGAACAGCCCGGGTCCTCACATACCGCCAGTCCCCACTCGCGTGACGCAACCGATAGTCTACCGAGTAGGTCTTCTGAGACGTGTCTTTGGACTCTGTATGTCGCTCCCAGAACGCTGCTACTCGTGCTTGGTCGTCGGGGTGGATAGCAGTGGTCCAGCCTCCTTGCTCGGTCTCTTCCTGCGATTGCCCGGTGAAGGCCTTCCAAGAGGGGGACTCTTCTCGGCGTCCTTCGGCGTCCGTAGTCCATACGATTTGAGAGGAGACTTCCGCGAGGGTCTGAAACCGCTTCTCGCTTTGCCTGAGCTCGTCCAGGGACCGAACCATCTCCGTGACATCACGGAGCGACACCAGACGCGCTGGCTTTTCCTTCCAGAGGAGATCCGAAACGCACATCTCGAGGTGGATGACTTCGCCACCGGGCCGAAAAAAGTCGACCTGGGCTCTATCCGCGATAGAGAAGCTGGCCGGTTGATCGACGAGGTCGTGCTCGGCGCCGCCCAATAGGGCAACCGCACGGTTGTTCGCGAACCGGATGACATCGGCCTCATCTACGACGAGAAGTCCCTCGCC
Source organism: uncultured Rhodothermales bacterium (assembly GCA_963973615.1). Classification (GTDB taxonomy): domain Bacteria; phylum Bacteroidota; class Rhodothermia; order Rhodothermales; family BA12; genus CAXBBB01. Next base: position 4,724 of record CAXBBB010000231.1, read on the forward strand.
TATCGCCTCGGCAAGAAGCGAAAACGAAGGGTGGGGATCAGATAGCGGTTCCATGACCTGGTGTGTCTGGTGGTAAGCCGAGCGGCGGTAGAAAACTAGAGCATATCCCCTTGCGTGGAAGCAATCGGCACGTGATTCTGCCCTGGCGTACTGATGAGCACGCACATCCCCGGGCTTGAACGTCCGCGTGGTGTTGTACGGCAGACCCGCCGAGCATCTGTGTGTCAGTGAATGCGGAAATCGGAAAC
>CAXBBB010000232.1:0-4964 GCA_963973615.1 uncultured Rhodothermales bacterium
CCCCGCCGCTACGGAATCGACCAGCGCGTGACGGGCTACGCGGCGCACGTGCGCTCGGGCCAGATGACGCACGCCGAGGGACTCGCCGAGTTGTCCCAGCCGCCGCATCTGGAGCCGGAAATGGTAGAGTTAGTACGCAAGCGCCTGGGGTTCTCGGCCGACGAGTTCGAGTCGCTGATGGACGCACCTAAACGCTCGTGGCGCGATTTCAAGACGTACAAGCGGACATTCGAGCGGATGCGACCGTTCTACTACCTGCTCTACAAGACGAATCGCATCCCAAAGAGCTTCTACCTGAAGTACACGGCGAAGGACGAAGGGTAAACGCGCGCTGCGCCACGCCCGACGCGATAGCTTGGGAAGCCATCTCCCCACTCCCAAAGATGTCAGCTTTTGAAAAGTTGACATCTTTTCGTTTCTCATCGACTCGAACTATTCCAAGACCACGTCATGCGCATCCTAATCGGCACCTTCGAAATCGCCCGCCAGATCGACGACTTGGCAGCAGGCTTTCGCGCGCTCGGCCACGAGGTGACGACCGTCGTCTGCGGACGCAACCTGCAGCATCCGGACCTCGCGTACGACATCGAGTTCGACATGATGGAGGCCGGGCGGCAGACGCAGCACCTACTCTCGGATCCACTCGGCACGTTCGCTAACCCGCCCGAGCACCTGACCCGCGTCCGCCAACTGATCGACGCGCACGACCTGTTCGTCTTCCAGTTTGGCAGCAGCCTGCTTCCGCACAACCTCGACTACCGACTCATTCGGCAGGCAGGCAAGCGGCTGATCGCGTTGTTTGTCGGCTCGGACATTTTCGAGTGGTCGAGTGCGCAGCCTGTGTGCAACCACTACGGCTACGACGTGGCCGAGATGTACTTCCATCCGCCCTACGACGACCTGGAGACACGCCTGCGCAACTTGCGCGAAGCCGAGCGCTGGGCCGACGCCGTCTGCTGGGTGCCCCACTTCTCGGGCCTCGCCATCCGCCCGGCTCACAACGTCTATCTAGCCATGCGGATGGACACGTTTACCGAGCACGTCCCGGCGCGCGAAAAGCCGACACTCGTCCACGCGCCGACGCGACGCGGTTTCAAGGGCACGCAGGAGTTTCTCGACGCCCTGGACCGGCTCAAAGAAGAAGGCTACACGTTTGATCTGCGTCTGCTCGAAGGCGTTCCGCATAGGGCCGTCGTCGAAGCGCTCCGCGACGCCGACATCTGTCTGGACGAACTCAACGCGCCCTATTACGGCGCTCTCACGCTCGAAGGCATGGCCTCGGGCTGCGCCGTCGTCGCCGGGAGCCACCCCGAGTACGCACCCTATCACGCCCAGGCGCCTGTCTGGAACGCGACGAAAGGGACGGCCTATGAACGAGTGAAAGCTTTGCTCGACGCGCCAGACGAACGCATCGCTCGTGCCAGTTCGGGACGCGCCTACGTCGACGCGCACCACGACCACGTCAGCGTCGCGCGCTACCTACTCGGCCTGCTCGAACCCGACGCTACGCCGCACTACTGGCCGACCTACTTCGCCCGTCACTATGCACTCCCCGACGGCAAATCCGTCACGCCGCGTCTCAAGACGCTGACGACCCAAATCGCCACGCGCTTCGGCCTGCCCGACGGCGTCACCCTCGCCGACCTCGACGCACGCGGACTCGCCGATAGGAGTGCCGCCGTTGCCGCGCAACCCATTGTTACGTGGAGCCGCCCAGACTCAGCCATATGCGACGCGTTCTGGGGTTGGTCTCCCGCACTTTCGGATGGCGAGCCACAGCCCGACCCGGTCGGAGAGCTGTCCGTCCTCGTCGCGAGAGCCGTCGAGCTTGTCGCGCTGGGACGCAGCAACGCAGTGAGCGAGTTGTTCGCTCAAGCCGTCACGTTGGTCCAAAGCCACGCCGAGTTGCAGCAGTCGCCGCGCGCACTGACGCTATTGGGCCGTCTGGCGCTCGACTCAGGTCAGGCCGACACCGCGCGGGCATTGTGGAAGCAGACGCAGGCGCTCGAACCTACCGATGACCTCAGGCTCGCGCTAAAGGCGCTCGGGTAGACGCGACTCAGTCCGTGCTCTCGTCGCCTTTCTTCGTGAGTTCGATGAGTTCAAGGTCAAACGTCAGCGCTTTTCCGGCAAGGGCGTGATTAGCGTCGAGTGTAATGCTCGTTTCGTCCATCGACACGATCGTGGCCGGAATCGCGCCGCCCGTCGGCAGTCCGATCTGGAGATGCATTCCGATCTCGGGCGTGATCTCGTCGGGCACCTGGCCGCGCGGGATCTGCATGATGCGCTCGTCGTCACGCTCGCCGTAGGCCTGATCAGCCGGGATACGAACGGTCTTCTCCTCGCCCTCGGTCATGCCGCGGACACCATAGTCGAAGCCAACGATCACCTTTCCGCCACCGACTGTGAACTCCAGCGGCTCCCGTCCATCGGACGAGTCGAAGACGGTGCCATCGTCGAGACGACCCGTGTAGTGAATGCGAACGATGTCGCCGTCGGTAGCAATGCGAGGAGGTTGTTCGGTCATGGAGTGGGGGTAGGAGGAGCAGCCAGGCGCCGAAAGCGCAGTGCTGCGGTGAGGATGAACAGATTGAATGCGAGGCTGAACACGTTGGCAACGATAATCGGCCACGAGACGAGCAGAATGCCATAGGCTAGCCAGAGCGAAAGCCCCGTGACCAGCAGCACGAACATAGGAATCGACAAATCGCCTGCCGAGCGGGTGCGCCAAACGCGAATCGCTTGGGGCAGGAACGCCGCCGTCGTGCAGAGGGCCGCGGCGAAGCCGAGGAGTTCGATCAGGAGAGCGTCGGTAGGCATAGCGCGTCGGTATCCGCAGCGGTAGCAGATTGTTGCCGCCGGGCGCGCTCCTCACAGCGTTTTGGCATCCGACGACGTGATCATCAGAAATGCAATACAACAAGCAGCGCACCGTTTGGCTCTTTCACTCTCCTGCCGATTCCATGCGTTTCGTGTTGCTATTCGTCCTCGTTCTACCGGTGGCCGCGCAGGAGCCGGTCGCCTTCAACGTGCCGTTCGAGCCGATCCCAGCCTGCGAACACTTCGACCGCCCCACCGCAGCCGTGATCCGCGACGCCGATACGTGGAATCAGCTGCACATCGCCTGCGCAAGCCGTGCTTCGGAGTCCGGCCATACGTCTCCCTACTTCGTCGACTTCGAGCGCGAAATGGTAGTTGTGATCTACCACGGGCAGACGTCGAACATTCAACCGAATAGCGCAAGAATCTCCCAGATTGAACGCCGCGCTGCTGCCGTCCTCGTCTGGACAGGGCGTACTCCAAACCGGATGATCGAAGATGAACTGGCCGAGCGCCGAGCCGACGCTGATCTATACGACGCACGGTTACTCCCGCTCACGGACAGTCTCTCCGTCCTCGAGCATCGAAGGAGAGTTAGACGAATATGCGAACGTCTCGGTGGAAGACTGACGAGTCCGGCATTCATGCACCACGTCTATGCCGCCGTTCTCCCACGGATCGACCTGCCGGTAATCTTTCCAAACGAAGGCTTCCAACCCGACCCGCTTGCCTCTTCGCTCGACAGCAGCGCCCGCCCGCTTCACTGCGAGCGATAGCTGAAGCGGGCGGGTGACGCGCGAAGACGCCGCAGAGCAGCCTAACACGCGCCTCTTTCGGGCTACCTTCCGCCCATGACCGACGCTCCGTTTTCCATCCGCCGCGAAGTGCGCGCGACGCTCATCCTCGCCGGGCCGGTCGTGATCTCGCAACTCGCGCAGGTGTCGATGGGCTTCGTCGACACCGTCATGGCGGGGCGACTGGGGCCAACGGCGCTAGCGGCAATTGGACTGGGATCGTCGATCTCGTTTACCCTCTCGCTCCTCTTCCTGGGCGTCGTCATGGCGACCGGCCCGATGGTATCGCAGGCCATGGGGGCCCAAACGCCTGCCGTAGCATCACGCGCCGTCCGCCAGGGACTGTGGGCAGCGATGGGATTGGGCATCATCGGCCTGGTCTTGCTCAAGTTGGCCGGTCCGATGATGGCACTAATGCAGCAACCACCAGCCGTGCAAGAACTCGCGACCGGCTACCTGTCGGCGATTGCGTGGGGGATTCCGGCGTTCTTGGGGTTCGGCGCGTTGCGAGCGTTTGCAGAGGGCATCGAGCGGCCCATTCCGGTGACGATCATCGCTCTGTCGGCCGTCGGCGTCAACATCGTCGCCAACCTGGGGTTTGTGTTTGGACGCTGGGGTCTGCCCGAACTGGGAGCCGTCGGCGTGGGATGGGCGAGCACGACGTCCTTCTGGTATCTCTTCGGTGCGATGGCGCTGTTCGTTCGGTTTAAACCCGAGTTCGCCCGCTTCCACATCTTCCGCGGACTGCGTCGCCCCGACTGGCCAACGCTGCGCGAGTTGCTGCGTATCGGCTGGCCCATCGGGTTGACGTTCGGCATCGAGAGCGGTCTGTTCATGGTGACGGCGATCTTGATGGGCACGCTGGGTGCGACGCAGCTCGCGGCACACCAGATTGCGCTTCAACTGGCGGCCATGACGTTCATGGTCGCACTCGCTGTGAGTCTCGCCGGAACGGTGCGTGTCGGCAATGCAGCCGGCCGCGGCGACCTGGAAGGCGTCCGTTGGGCTGGTTGGACAGCGACGGTTGTCGGGACGAGTTTCATGGTCATTTCTGCTACCGCATTTTTGACGCTTCCCGACGTTCTGATCGGACTCTTTCTGGACGTCGACGATCCGGTTAGCGCCCCAGTCGTCGAGTTGGCTGTCGTCCTACTTGGAATCGCAGGCGTCTTTCAACTTGTCGATGGAATCCAAGTCGGCGCCGCCGGAGCACTGCGCGGGTTGAAGGATACCCTGGCGCCGATGCTCATCGGCCTAGTCGCTTACTGGGGCATCGGCCTGACGACGGGTAGTGTACTCGCGTTCGGACTCGACATGGGGGCGCCGGGACTCTGGTGGGGCTTGGTGGTT
>CAXBBB010000233.1:0-4938 GCA_963973615.1 uncultured Rhodothermales bacterium
GTTCCAAACGGCGGTTTTGGCGCCTCGAATCAGGTCGCCGTATCGCGCGATGGTGTCGGGGCCGATGTCGAGCGCCATGGTGCCTTCGGGAATCTCGTCCTGAGCAATTTGCGTCTCGGCGTCGTTCGAGAAGGCATCGGCGGCGATGTGGTCGCGGGGAAGGACGATGCGCCCGTCGGCTTCGTCGTACAACTCTTTGGCGAGGCCGAGCTTGTCTTCTTCGACCATGCTGCCCCCTACGCTGTGGCCGAGCGCTTTGAGAAACGTATAGCTCATCGCGCCGCCGATCAGGATCTGATCCGCCGTGCTCATAAGCGAGCGGATCACGCCGATTTTGTCCGATACCTTGGCGCCACCCAGAATGGCAACGAACGGCTTGGCAGGACTGCCGAGCAACTGGCCCAAATAGTCGACTTCCTTGGCGAGCAGTAGGCCACCCGCTTTCTCTTCGACTCGGCGGGCGACGCCATCAGTCGAGGCGTGCGCGCGGTGCGCCGATCCAAACGCGTCGTTGACGTACACGTCGGCTAATGCGGCGAGTCCGTCGGCTACGTCGTCGGCGTTCTTGGTTTCGCCTGCGAGGAAGCGCGTGTTTTCGAGAACGAGAATCTCCCCGTCTTTCAGCTTACTAGCCGCTGCCTCGGCTTCGGAGCCAATCGTGGCGTCGCAGAAGCTGACCTGAGTGTCGACGAGCGTCGCCAGATGATCGGCGATGGGGCGTAGGCTGAAGGCGTCGTCGGCCTGACCCTTAGGACGTCCCAGGTGCGAAGCGAGGATTACGCGTGCGCCCCTGCTGGTGAGCGCTTCGATCGTCGGCAGGGCAGACGTGATGCGGGTGTCATCGGAAATCGTCTTTCCGTCGAGCGGCACGTTGAAGTCGACGCGCACGAGTACGCGTTTGCCGGTCACGTCGAGGGAATCCAGGGTGTTCATAATCGGAAGGGTGGGTGTCCCAAACAGACGCGCGCGCCCTCCGAACGGTTCGGAAGACGCGCGCGGGAAACGGAGGTCAGATCAGATCGCCTGGCCGATGGTGTAGGGAACGGGAGCGGGTTTCTCCTCGGCCTCTACGACAGGGGCGGGGCGCTCCTTATAGGGGTAGATCTCTTTGAGCAGCGCCTGGAGCTTCGTTCGCCCGCGATTGATGCGGCTCTTAACGGTGCCCATCGGAAGCCCGGTGATCTCGGCGATCTCTTCGTAGGCGAGTTGCTGCACGTCCCGCAGGACGACGACTTCGCGGAACGTCGACGGAATCTCTTTGAGCGCCTGCTGGATGTAGTTGTCCTGGATCATCTGCTCGGCCGACTTGTCGGGCAGGAAGGTCTCGTCCGGGATTTCCATCTCGTACTCCTCATTGTCGCGGTTGACCGATTGGAGCGAATACATCCGGCGACGCTTGCGCTTGCGATACTCCGAGCGGGCGAGGTTTCCGGCGATGGTATAGAGCCACGTCGAGAACTTGGCGATGCGCTGATAGCTGTGACGGTTGCGGTGGACGCGCAGAAAGGTCTCTTGGAGCAGGTCTTCGCAGCGCTTTACGTCGCCCAGAAAACCGTACAGGTAGCGCATCAGGCGCTCCGAATAGCGATCGACGAGCAGGTTGAACGCCTCGACGGTTCCGGCTTGAAACTGCTCCATCAGGTCTTCGTCGCTCATAGCGCGGAGCGTTTGCTGACGCGGAGAAAGCGTGGTCGAATCCGATTGCATCGAACCGGGAAGCGTTGCGTTGTCTAGCACAGGCACAAGGGTAAATAGTCGTGAGTGAAGGCCGAATCGTCCTAGAGAGGGTGCGATCCGGATCAAAAGGATACGGGTTCCCGTCGCGATTCGCAGTAACGATGAGGTGAGCGCAAATTGAGCGCCTGCCACTCTTTCTCAGTACGCCGGGTTGAGCTCGCGCGGACTCTCTATTTTGGCCGCTCATCTACCCACTCCTGTCATGCGTCTGCTGCTTCTCGCTCTTCTCTTCGTTGCCTCGCCCGCCCTTGCGCAAAACGGACCCGTCGCGATCGCCATTCACGGGGGGGCGGGTACTATCACGCGGGACAACATGACGCCCGAAACCGAGGCGGCTTATGAGCAAGCACTCGAAGCCGCATTGCGCGCCGGACACGCCGTTCTGGAGTCGGGCGGATCAAGCTTAGATGCCGTCGTAGCAGCGATCCAATCGATGGAGGCCGATCCGTTGTTCAACGCGGGCGTCGGCGCAGTCTTGACCGAAGAGGGCATCGCCGAACTCGACGCGTCGATCATGAGCGGAGCCGACCGGGATGCCGGAGCCGTTGCCGGAGTGCGTACGGTGGAGTCGCCGATTGCGCTGGCGAGGGCCGTCATGGAGCAGTCGCCACACGTGATGATGGCGAGCACCGGGGCCGAGGCGTTCGCAGCCTCCCTGGGCATCCCGGTCGTCGACAATGCCATGTTCGTCACGCCGCGTCGGAAGGCGGCGCTCGACCGCGCACTAGAACGCCGCAATCGCACCGGCGCGCTGCCGGATAGCTTCTCGGTTGGAGCCGAGCGTATGGGGACAGTCGGAGCTGTCGCGCTGGACCGGATGGGCAACCTCGCCGCAGGCACCAGTACAGGCGGCATGACGGCCAAGCAGTTTGGTCGCGTCGGCGATGCGCCGATCATCGGGGCGGGCACCTACGCCGACAACGAAACCGCCGCGATCTCGGCGACAGGGCACGGCGAGTACTTCATCCGGGGCGTCGTCGCCTACGACGTAGCGTCCATGATGCGCTACACCGGACTGTCGCTTTCCGCAGCCGCAAACGCCGTCATCCACGGCAGGCTGACCGACCTAGGTGGAACCGGCGGCATCATTGCGATGGACCGCGAGGGCAACGTGTCGATGCCGTTCAACACGTCTGGGATGTATAGGGGCATGATCTCAACCGATGGGGAGTTGACATTGGGCATCTACCGCGACTGATTGAAAAGGAGGATTAGCGGCGGTAGGCACGCGCTTTGGATGGATTGGGGTAACCCTCGTCCTCACCCCCCAATGCCATGCTGCGCTTTTCTACAGTCCTCCCGCTTCTCATTCTTCCGTTCGTGCTCGCCGCGTGCGACACCACCTACGTCGAGGAACAGCGCTCGACCATCATCAGCTTCAACACCGACTTTCGCATGGCCGATGCCGCGATTAGCGGATCAGTCGCGAGTGTCAACTACGACGTGCCCGACCTGACGCGCAACATCGTCGACGGAGGCGTCGTGCTGGCTTTCTTCCGTGAGCAAGACACGTGGACCGCGATGCCCTACACCTACGGCGTCGAGTCCGACAGTCTGGTCGCCGTCGATCACACCGTCACGCTTGGCTACGCATTCGAGCAGCGCACACTAGAAGTGTTCTATGAGGCTTCGGTCGATCTCCAATTCTTGGATCAACTCCCCGACCGCCGCATCAAGGTCGTCCTTCTCGACGCCGCTGTCGCGTTGGGCAAAAATCAGAGCGTCGACCTGAGCGATTGGGAGCAGGTCAAAGCTGCCTACGGCCTGAGCGACTAGTTCGTCTCTGTCGCATTCAAGAGCGCCGTCTTCCGAAAGGAGGGCGGCGTTTCGCGTTTAAGCAGGAAGAGGGGTCCGTTTTGCCCCAATGAATCGACCGATCAGGGACGAAACCCAGCAGCCGAGTGCGTAGACTGACCAGAACAGGACGAAGCCCGTGACGAAAGGCAGCACTTCTTCCTGGGGTATGTTGCCCACGATGTAGAGGCTGCCGATGAACCACGCTGCTGATCCTACGACGAAGCCCAGCGCAGCCGATGTCCAGATTGCTCGGGATCGAGTTAGATGTCGGCCCGACAACGTGCCAACTGTCACCAAACTCACCACGAGCAGGACCATCGGAAAAGTGGCGCCTTCGTCCCAGGGCTGGAGCGTCTGCCCAATGAGCGAGGGTAGAATCCAGATGGAGGCGCCGAGGGCGAAAAGGAGGCGAGACATGAGAGCAGAAGTGAACCTGCACTCAATCTACACTCCGCATCCTGCTTATTCCAGATCCGTGTTCAGGCGGTAGCGCGTGATGCGGTTGTTGCCGGTGTCGGCGACGTAGACGGTGCGCTCGAAGTAGGCGACGCCGCCGGGTCTGCTCAGTTGCAGCAACCCACTGCCCGATCCGCCAAACGACACATTGACGGGGAGCAGGTTCGTGCTTCCTGGAGGCGGTGCGACGCCTTCGACGCCGCTCGGTGTAAACACGAAGAGGCTGTCGCGGGCGCTGTCGGTGACGAAGAGATAGCCCGTCGCGTCTGCTGCGATGGTCAGGTCGCTGGGGACGCCGAAACGATCGGCCTCGTAGAGAAAGCGTTGGCCCGGTTCGCCGAGTTGGGCGGCGCTGAGCAAGGCGACGTTGGGTTCGTACAGGCGACCGTCAGGCGTGTCGGTGACTCGGATCGAGAGGACGCTAAACGGCACGGCGATGTCTCCACTTCCACCCATTGGGGCGACGCGCGACTGAGCAATGAAAAAGTCACGGCTGTCGGGAAACGTCGTGCGCTGCGGCGGGCCTACAGCCGTGGCAACGGCGGTAGGGTAGACGCTGCTGACGAGGCTTCCACGGCGTGCGCTCAAACTCGTCAGCGCGTTGGTGTTGACGCCTTCTCGGTCGAACACGAGGACCGTGTTGAGCGGCACACTCAGATTCAGGCTCGTCGGTCCAGCGCGCGTGACGAGTAGGCTATTGTCGGGCCGAACCGCGATACCGGTGAACCGGGTTTGTAGATCGGCGGGCTGTGGGTTGCGGAGCACCAGCTGGCGCGACCGGTCGTCGAACGGATGCCACAAGATCTTGACGACGCTGGGCGTACCCGTCGTGAGTCCGTCGATCTGGTAGACGACGGGCAGACGGAAGCTGGTACCATCGACCGTCGTATCGCGCATAGCGGCGACGTGGACGCGGAAGCGGCGATCTTGTACCACGCTTACGGCGTC
>CAXBBB010000234.1:0-4896 GCA_963973615.1 uncultured Rhodothermales bacterium
AAAGGCTTGCAGCGGACGGACGTTACTCGGCTCGCCGTGGACGTTGCGGAAGCCCTCGGCGGCGTGGTGCGTCGTCTGGTGCCACGGATGGGTCTGGACGGGCGGCGCGTTTACGGAGAGCGGAGTGGGGGAAAGCGTCAAGCAGCCGCCAAGTGTCGAGACGATAGCGGAAAACAGGAGGCGAATCATGGCAAACAGGACTGCGTCGCCCGATTACCTGCTCCGGCTCCTCGGGTTCGGGCCGGACGACATCGGTAGTACCATACGCGGATTCGCCGCGAAGGGCGACCTGTTGTTGGTGCTCGGGCGTACGTTGACCTGCTTACACTTGATCAGAACACACAGCATGGAGTTTGTCGCGCTTGGAGGGTCCGAAGAAATCGGAGCCAGTTGCCATTACGTAAAATTGGGCGAGGTCGGACTGCTGCTCGACGTGGGGATGGACCCCGATCTGGACGGCGAGGCGGCGCTTCCGCACTTCGATCTGATCCTCGATCATCCGGATCGCTTCGTCGACCACATCATTATCACGCACGCGCACCACGACCACCTGGGCGGCCTGATTCCCGCTCTGCAACGGTTTCCGCACGCTCAGGTCCACATGACCAAAGCGACAGCCATGCTCGCTGATTTCCTGCTGGGTTCGTCGGCGCGCTTGCAGAAGCGTAGGGTGAAGGAGGGCAGCACGACGACACCTCCTCTGTTCACCGAAGAGGAGGTCGAGAACTATACCTACCTGTTTGCCGGGCACGAGTTGGAAAAGCCGTTTGAGTTGTCGGGCGTGCGCGGCGGCGCCGATGTGCTCGCCACCTTCTACGATGCAGGCCACATCTTAGGATCGGCGGGCGTTCTGCTCGAATACTCTGAGCAAGGCCAGGAAAAGAGTCTGTTCTTTACCTCGGATACGAGCGTCCAGCATCAGACGATCATCCCCTCAGCCGTCTACCCCGACGGCCAGATCGACACGCTGATGCTCGAATCCACGCTGGGCGCTGATCCGGGCGCCGAGTTGACGACGCGCCGCGAGCAGGAAGAACTGTTCGCCCAAGCCGTCGCCGAGACGCTCGAAGAGGGCGGAAGCGTGCTCGTGCCGGTCTTTGCGCTTGGTCGCAGCCAGGAGATAATCGCGCTGATCGACCGCTACAAGCGCAAGGGCGTCATACCCAAAGACACGCCGATGTATACGGCTGGGTCGATGCGCGCCATCGCCGATATCTACGACAAAACACGTCTGACGACGCCGCGCCTGAACGAGGAATTCAACGTGTTTGGGGTCGAGCAGAAGCGCTTGGGCCGCAGCCCGAAAGCGTTCGAGCGCGCGACCGAGAAGCCGTCGATCTTCCTACTGGCCTCGGGGATGATGTTCGAGCGCACCGCTGCCTTCGACGTGGCGACCAAGCTGATCAGCGGCGAGAAAAACGCCATCCTCTTTGTCGGCTACGCCAAACCCGGCTGCCCTGCCGACCTGGTCCAGCAGGCAGCCGCGAACCGCAACAATGCCGGACTGAGCGAGATCGAGATCACGATGTCGTCCGAGATCGGCCCGCAGATGCTGCGCTGCCACATCGACCGCTTCCGCTTTACGGGTCACGCCAACCGCCGCGACCTGGTCAGCATCGTCGGCGAGTTGGAGCCGGAGCGAGTCCTCCTCGTCCACGGCGAAACGTCGGCGCGCAAGTGGATGAAAGAGCAAATCGAGACCGAATATCCTGACGTCGAGGTGTTCATGCCCACCCAGAGCACCCCACTGGCGCTGTAACGCCACCCTCCTGCAGCAGCGCGATACATCGCGTCGACCCACGTGCGCGAAGCCGTAGCATTCCGCAGTCCAACCGCACCCCATCTTTCCAACTGTCATCGCGAGGACGAAGGCCGTGGCGATCTGAGGGTGCCACAGTCGCCTGAGATCGCCACGTCCCCGGATCAAGTCCGGGGCAGGCTGCTGCGCTCCTCGCGATGACAGTTGGCTGGGTTGGGAGTAGGAGCGTGATCCGTGTAATTGGCTACGGTAGTGGGGCACCGCGTGGCGGGCTGTGCATTTACCCTACGCTCTCCCTCTACCCGCCTGATCCTCCTGATGGAACTGCCTCCCGACGCGATTCGCGCCTTTGTCACTGACCTCTCGGGGCGTATTCAGGGCGATGTCCGCGCTGACGCCATGACACGGGCGCTCTACGCCACGGATGGGTCGATGTATCAAAAGATGGCGGTCGCTGTCGTGCTCCCCAAGACGGACGCCGACGTTCAGGCCACGATTGAGACGGCGATAGTCCACGACCTGCCGATTCTGCCTCGTGGCGGCGGGTCTTCGCTGGCTGGGCAAACGGTGAGCCATGCCGTCGTGCTCGACTTCTCGCGCTACATGAACGCGATCCTCGAAGTGGATGCCGAGCGGGGGCGCGTGCGCGTGCAGCCTGGGCTGGTGCTCGACCGGCTGACAGCGGAGCTGCGTCCGCTGGGCTGGATGGTCGGCCCCGATCCGGCCTCGTCGAGCCGGGCGACGCTGGGCGGCATGGTCGGCAACAACGCGACGGGCACGCACTCTATCGCCTACGGCAACACGATCCACCACGTCCGCAGCCTGAGCGGATATCTAGACGATGGCTCGCCGTTCCACTTCCACCCGCTCTCCGAGGAAGAGTGGCAGAGCGAGGCCGCGCGCCCCGACCGCACGGGCGACCTGTACCGTGCGGTGGATGCGCTCGTCGAGCAGCAACGCGAAGTTATCATCCGCGATACCTCGAAGCACTGGCGCCGCAACTCGGGCTATCGCCTCGAACACCTATTGGGACCGCCATTCGCAACCGAATACGGACACGAGGACGCAGGAACGCGCAACATGGCCCGAATTCTGGCCGGTAGCGAAGGCACGCTGGCGATTACGACCGAGATTGAACTCGACTTGGTTCGTCGTCCCGCGCCGGTAGTGCTGGGCGTCGTCCACTACCACTCGATGGACGCGTCGCTCCGGTCCGCCGTTACCATTCTGGGCGAGCAGCCGAGTGCAATCGAACTGTTCGACGGCGTAGCGATCCGGGCAGCCCGAGCGTCTAAGGGATTCGCCGACAAGATGGCCTGGGTCGAAGGAGACCCCGAAGCTGTCCTGATCGTCGAGTTCAGCGGCGAGACGATGGCCGAATTAGAAGCCAAACTCGATGCGCTGGAAACTCGGCTCGCTGCGGCAGAAGAAGGATACGCTGTCGTTCGCGCGACGACGCCCGCTCAGGTCGCGCAGGTGTGGGGCGTCCGCAAGGAAGGGCTGGGTTTGATCATGGGCGTCAAGGGTGTCCGAAAGCCCATCGCGTTTATAGAAGACGCCAGCGTGCCCGTCGAGCACCTGGCCGACTACATCGCCGGGTTGCAAGCGCTGCTGGACCGGCACCAGACGCCTGCCGCTATCTACGCCCACGCCTCGGCGGGAACGCTGCACGTGCGTCCGTTCATCGACACCAAAACGCACGCCGGTTTGGACACGATGGAGGCGATCGCTATCGGCTCGATGGAGTTGGTTCGAGGCTTTGGAGGCACGGTGTCGAGCGAGCACGGCGACGGACAGGCGCGCAGTTGGCTCAACCAAGGCTTGCTCGGCGACGAACTCTACCAGGCGAACCGCGAGCTCAAAGCGATCTTCGATCCATCCGACCGCTTCAATCCGGGCAACATCGTCGAGGCGCCGTCGATGAAGGCCGATCAGCGGCTGGGGCCAGACTACACGACACTGCCGATTCTGACCGAGTTCGATTGGTCGGCGGACGGCGGATTTGCTGGTGCGGTCGAGATGTGCAATGGCAACGGCGCGTGCCGCAAGCTCGAATCGGGCGTGATGTGTCCGTCCTATATGGCGACGCGCGAAGAAGAGCACACGACACGCGGACGCGCCAACGCGCTGCGCATGGCGATGAGCGGAGCGCTGGGGCCGGACGCGCTGACGAGCGAGCGGATGTACGAGGTCATGGACCTATGCGTGGCGTGCAAGGGCTGCAAGACCGAGTGTCCGTCGAACGTCGATATGGGGCGCATGAAGACCGAGTGGTTGGGCACGTACTACGCCAAGCACGGCGTCAGCCTGCGGACGCGGTTCTTTGCGTCGGCACCCGCTGTCGCTCGCCTGACCAAAGGCGTCAGAGCGCGGTTCGTCAACTGGGTCAACCGCCAGCCCGCCGCGCGTAAGGCGATGGAAAAGACGCTGGGCATCGCCGCCGACCGTGAGTTGCCGCCGTTCGCGCCTCAGCCGTTCACCGACTGGTTCGCAACCCAGACGTGGCGAACCGATGGCCCACCCGTTGTCATCTATGCCGACACGTTCACCAATCACAACCATCCCGAGATTGGGCAAGCGGCGGCGCGCTTTCTCCACCGTGCGGGCTACGCCGTCCAGGTGACGACCCCCGACGCCTGCTGCGGACGACCGCAACTCTCGAAGGGTTTGGTCGCCCAGGCCAAAGCGCTCGCCAAGCAGTCGATCGAAAAACTGATGCCGTACGTCGACGCAGGCGTGCCCATCGTCGGCCTCGAACCGTCGTGTATCCTCACCTTTCGCGATGAGTGGAAGGCGATGTTGCCCGGCGACGAGCGTGTCGACCGTTTAGCCTCGCTGTCGATGTTGTTCGAGGACTTCGTAGCCCGAGAAGCTGCCGCCGGGAGAATGGACGGAGTCGAGTGGAAGCCGATTGGCGGCGTTTCGCGCGTCTTGCTACACGGGCACTGTCACCAGAAAGCGCTCGCCGGAACAGTCGGGTCGATGCCTGCTCTCGCCCTTCCTGGGTACGCCGTCGAACTGATCGACTCGTCGTGCTGCGGCATGGCGGGTTCGTTTGGCTACGAAGTCGAGCATCAGGAGGTGTCCAAAGCGATGGCCGAGCATCGCCTCCTTCCCGCCGTCCGCGCGGCCCAAGC
>CAXBBB010000235.1:0-4888 GCA_963973615.1 uncultured Rhodothermales bacterium
GTCGACCATCGCCCCGTACCGCGCGGCCCGAATGCTGCCGGTCAACTCGCCCCACGTCCACAGCGGCTGGACGACTTCTACTTCGACCTGGTTGAATGGACGCAGATCGTCCTTGTCGTTCTTGACGCGCGGATCGAGATAGAGCGCTTCGGTCGAGCCGGTATAGTCGTCAGGGATGCGCAGTCCGGGAGCGAGGCTGTGCGCGGACTCGGCCTTGAAGTCGGTCAGGAATCGACTGGCGCGTGCGAGGTTCAGGCGTGCGTCGCTGCGATCCGCCTTGGACCGCGCGATACCGACTTCGGGGCTGACCGATAGCGCCTGGACAATGGCTTCTTCGACCGTCATCCGAACGGTATCCGCAAACGCCCCGACTTCGACGGGGACGCGGGCGCTGTCCGACATTTGCGCTTGAGTGTCCGCCACCGTGAGCAGCGAGAGGAGCGAAAACAGGACAGCGAGGCGCGCAGACATGGCGTTTCGGATGGGTGAGTAGCGTTCTACCGACCGATTCAGCAATCGTGCCGACGCACCGGAAGGGTCACAACCGGCACGTCGTGATGTCGGTGACGAGGACGGCGCGTGCTCCGGCAGCCGACAGCTCGTCGAGCAGGCGGTTGGCGTCGCGGCGCGGGGCCATTACGCGGACGGCGACCCAGTCCTCCTTGTTGGTCGGAGAGACGGTCGGCGATTGGATGCCCGGCGTGATCGCACGCACGACATCGAGCAGCGACTTCTCGACGACGTAGTCGATCAGCACGTAGGCGCGGGCCGTGATGATTCCTTTGACGCGCTGGACGAAGCGGCTCACGCCCTCGTGTTCGAGGATAGACGTATCGCGCCCGATCAGGATCGCCTCGCTTTCCAAGACCGGATCGCCGACGGTTTTCAGTCCGGCCTGTTCGAGCGTGCGTCCCGTCTGCACCACGTCGGCGACAGCATCGGCTACGCCCAACTGGATCGATATTTCGACGGCGCCGTCCAGTTCGACTACGTGCGCGTCGATGCCACGTTTGGCCATGTCGTCCATGACGATGTTTGGATAACTCGTCGCGATGCGCAGGCCGCCGAAGGCGTCAGGCGTCAGGTCCGAGTCGCGCGGGACGGCGTAGCGAAACGTGCTGCCTCCGAACCCGAGCGGCAACAGTTCGGCTAGCTCGGCTCCCGAGTCGGCGGCCAGATCGCGGCCCGTAATTCCGACCTGAAGCGTTCCGTTCGCCACGTAGACGGCAATGTCACGCGGACGCAGGAAGAAGAACTCGACCTCGTGGTGGGGATCGCGCGCGATCAGATCGCCATCGCCCCGTCGAACTTTGTATCCGGCCTCGGGAGCCAGCGTGACGACGCCTTCGGACAGGGCGCCTTTGTTGGGGAGGGCGATGCGGAGCATGCGGGAAGTCGGATGGTGGCAGGGTTGCTGCCGACGATTTGAAAGCGCCGTTATATATAACGGCGGTACAGGCAAGTGATGGGCGCGGCCTATAGGTGCTTGTACACGTCGTCCGGCGTGAGGCCGACGGCGAGCATCATCACTTGGGCGTGATAGAGAAGCTGGGAGATCTCCTCGGCGGTGCGCTCTTTGCTCTCGTGGTTGGCGGCCATCCACACTTCGGCGGCTTCCTCGACCAGCTTCTTACCGACGCCGTGCGGACCGGCGGCGACGGCGCGGACGGTCCCCGAGTCGGGATCGCCGGCGGCGACTTTGGCGGTGAGTTCGGAGAAGAGCGCGTCGAAGGTTTTCATGCTGGCGGCGGATTGAGCATGCGTCCTACGACCGGGCCGGGCCGCCGTGTGCCCACCCGCGTGCGAAAGCCGGGCGAAGACTGCGCTATGCTCGGCTCGCCAACTGTGTCAACGCCTCGCCGCTGACGCGCTGAACCGTCCACTCGTCCATCCCACGCGCACCATGGCGACGGTAGACCGCAAGAGCAGGCTCGTTCCAGTCGAGGACGGTCCACTCGTAGCGGGGCCAGCCGCGCTCGATGCACAGTTGGGCGCCGTATGCCAGCAACGCGGTCCCGGCTCCTTTCCCGCGCGCGTCGGGTCGGACGTAGAGATCTTCGAGCCACAGCCCTTGCAGGCCTGTAAACGTCGAGAACGTAGGATAGAAGAGAGCGAAGCCGTCGTCCTCGCCGTCGATAGTCGCGACGACCGCTTCGCACGAAGGACGCTCGCCGAACAGCGCGGCATGCAACAGTTCGGGGGTGTTGACCATCTCGTCTTCCATCTTTTCGTAGACGGCTAACTCACGAATCAGCGTGAGAATCAGGTCGATGTCAGCGGGCGTCGCTGGGCGGATCGTAACGGGCATAACGAAGAGGTCGGTTTAGTGTTAGCCTGCTCCTATATCCTTTCCACAACGTCATCCTCGCGAACGCGGGGATCCAGAGATGTCGGCGGAAAGACTAAATCGATTCAGTTCTGAGCAAGTTCGTAGGCTGGATTCCCGCGTTCGCGGGAATGACGAGAATAGAGGTAGATAGAGAAATGGAATGGGCCACGAAGATCGCTGCGCAACATTTTGACTGTCACACTCGCCGTTCAGCCTGTGTACGAAATGCGGTAGATGCGCCCGTTGCCGTCGTCAGTGAGGAGCAGGCTGCCGTCGGGGAGTACGAGCAGGCCGACGGGACGTGCGAACGTCGTCGGACCGGAAGGGTCAAGCAGGAAACCAGTCAGGAAGTCTTCGTAGTGCCCCACCGGCTGATCGCCGTCGAAGGGGACGTAGACGATTTTATAGCCCGTGCCCTGGCTGCGATTCCAGCTTCCTCGGAAGGCGACGAATGCGCCGCCTTGGTAGCGAGCCGGAAACTGATCGCCGTCGTAAAACTGGACGCCGAGCGCAGCGCTGTGGGCTTCGAAGAGTACGTCCGGTGTGAGCGTTTGGGCGGCGAGGTCAGGGCGCTCGCTGGTGTCGCCGTCCATGCGGCGCGGGTCGAGGTTGCCGGGCGCGAGGTAGGCGTAGGGCCAGCCGTAGAATCCGCCCTGCTGTACACGCGTGAAGTAGTCGGGCACCAGACCGTCGCCCATGCCGTCGCGCTCATTGACAGTCGTAAACAGGTCGCCCGTCGACGGCTGAAACGCCAGGCCGACAGGGTTGCGCAGACCGCTCGCATACGTCGTCCGCTGGCTGCCGTCGGGCCGCATCCGCTGAACCGACGCACGCGGCAACTCTTCCTCGTCTACGTTGCTCTTGCTGCCCACCGACACGTACAGCCAGCCATCCGGCCCGGCGATGACGTTGCGCGTCCAGTGCTGGTTGTAGCCGCCCGGCGTGAGTTCGGTGATCACCTCGCCGCTGCCGCTGATCGCGCCGTCGTAGGCGTAGCGCCGTACCTCGCCCGTGTTGGCCACGAAGAACGAGCCGTCCATAAACGCCATTCCGAACGGCTGGTCCATCGCGTTTTCCGACGTGGCGAACGTCGTCCGCGTTTCGGCGACGCCATCGCCGTCGGTATCAGACAGGCGAGCGATGCGGTTTGCGCGGCTTTCGGCGACGAGCACGTCGCCTTCGGGCGTGAGGGCGAGCCAGCGCGGAGCGTTGAGTCCGTCGGCCCACACTTGGACACGGAAGCCGTCGGGCGCGTGGAGCGTGGCTCCGTCGGGCACGCCGACGACGTCTGGCCCCTTGCGCGCCGAATTGGTGGCAAACGGCTCGGGTAACCCGTCGAGCGTGACGCGGATGGGCGACGGCGTCAACACGTTGGTGGGCACTTCAGAGGCGAGTTCACCAGGCGCGGGTGGCGACGGCGGAGTATCGTCGACGAGAGCAGCGTCCTGGGTCGAGCAGGCGACGAGCAAAAGGACGAACGGGAGCAGGCGGGCGAGCATAGAAGAGCGGTTGAACGTGGCGAAGGAATGCGGATCTACGGCGCGGAGTTCGCCGCGCGATTCTGCACACGACGTAACACCTGCCCTCGGCAACGCTTGAATGCGTGACGACTGAGCGCGAGCGCTGTATCCTGTCGCCCCAACGCCCCTGCTCGCCGATGCCTACTCTTCCCGACGAACCCACTCCGCTCCGTCCGACTGGCGACGAAGAGGCGCACGCCGACGACGTGTCACCCGAGGAGCGCACGAACACCGACGCGCTCGACACAGAGTCCGTCGACACGCCGGGTACGATGGATCATCCATTGATGCACGAAACGAAGCGTCCGCAGACGATTGTCCACGCGCCGCCGGGACTTCCGCTCGTCGTACGGGTCGTAGCCGGGCTGATGGCCGTCGGAGTGATCGGGGCAATGGTATGGGCGTGGCCAAAACCTGACCTGACGCGTTCGTTTGCCCAAGCTGCCGAACCGGGATCGGCGCCTGTCGCCGCCACGCTTCCCGATGATTCGGACGTGATGCTGAGGTCGGGCGCGTCGCTCCAGGCTGTCGGAGGCGTAGGCGGTGCCGAGGCGCCACGCGTGATCCTGACGCCGACCGAACGCCACTACCTACTGCGCGGCGATGCCCGTTTCACCGTCCTGCCCGACGACACCAACCCCTTCGTCCTCGACGCTGGCCCAGTGAGAGTGACGACGCCTGGCGCTCGTTTCGCCATCGCCGCGTCGGACTCGTCGGCGATGGTCTACGTCGAGAGCGGATCGGTGACCGTAGAAGCCGACTCTATCCGCACCGTCAGCGGCGGACAGCAAGTACTCGTCCGAGGCCGCCGATTGGGCCTCCCTACTCCCGTCACCTCGTCCGCTGCGATCCTCGACTGGACGACCGGCATGCTGGTCCTCGATCAGACCCGGATGTCCGACGCAACCGACGAACTGAGTCGCCACTTCGGTACTGCCGTCCGCATCCCGCCCAACGCACAGCGCCGTCGACTGACCGGCACGTTTCGGCTGACGACGCTCGACTCCGCCCTCGTGCAAATCGGACAGGCGGCGGGTGG
>CAXBBB010000236.1:0-4884 GCA_963973615.1 uncultured Rhodothermales bacterium
CCGGACCGTAGAGCGCCGAGCCGGGACCGCGCACGACTTCGACGCGGTCCAGGTCGCTGCTCATGTTGGGCATGATGCCATAGATGTTGACACCCAGCGACGGGACCGCACCGATGCGATAGTCGACGAGGGCAAACGTCGACCCCGAAAACGCATTGTTGAAGCCGCGCAGCGTGACTTCCTGTCGGTCGACGCCGGTCTGCGAGTAGTCGACGCCGACTTCGTTGCGCAGTGCCGTAATGCTGCTCGCCGAGACGGTCTGCTGCAATTCGGCCACTCCGATCACGCTGACCGATGCAGGCGCATCGAGCACCTGCTCCTGAGCACGCGACGCCGACACGATGACGTCGTTCAGGTCGAACGCGCCGGCTCCGAGTGCCACGTCGTACGTGCGGTTCTGCCCCGCCGTCAGCGTCAGGATCTCCGACTGATCGCCATAGCCGATGTAGCGGACGGTGACAACGTAGCTGCCGGGCGCGACGCGGATGCTATAGGTACCGTTGAAATCGGTCGCGGCACCTGCGGCCACGTCGGCCTGTCCTTCGACAGTGAGGATGACGTTGGCACCGGGCAGCGGCGAACCGTCGCCCGCGTCGGTGACAGTGCCCGAAAGCGTGACCTGCTGAGCTATCGCCGGAAGTGCAGCGAAGGCGCATAGCATGGCAGCGGCAAGGCAGCGCGAGAGGAAGACGGAGAGTCGCATGAGCGGAGTTGGAATGTGCGTAGGACGGCGGAGCACGCTGAAAGCGCTTTCCCCCGGATCAATCCGAAAATAGCACACACCGTTCCTTTACGGAAGCGTCACATCCGCTTAACACTGTTAAGCCCGTTCATTTACTCTCGCAAGGGGGGCCATCTACCGCGAATCTATTACCCGCGCCCCTTACTACTTCCGCCCCGGCTGTTGGACGAGCGACTGCTCCCTCCCATTCGGCTGCTGCCTGCGCTCCGCGACGGCCCATTACGCTTTTTGGCGTCAGATGCCTTCCCGCGTGTCGGCGTGCGACGTGGCTTGGGTTTGGCGCTGTGCTGCTCCGCTCGCACCTCGTCAGCCGTCGGACGCGGCTTCTCGGGGAGCTCCCGGTAAAGCGTCACGATCCGCCCCATCGTTTGCACCACGTAGGCGTCATCGATGCGCTCAGCAAGCATCGGACCGGCTTCTTTGGCCGACTGCGGTGCTGTCTCCAGGATCTTGACCTTGAGCAGATCGGCCGTCGTAAACGCCTGTTCGAGCGTCCGGGCGACGGCGTCAGTCACGCCCTCTTTGCCAACCTGGATGGTAGCTTTCAGGCCGTTGGCGCGGCTGCGTAGGGCGGCGCGCTGGGAAGAGGGAAGGCGGTCGGTATCGTTGGACATGGTCGGAAATCTAATGGAATGCGTCCTCAACGCCGAGACGCATGGGAAGTTGACCCCACGTCGTCGCTGCTCGGGTAATCCTCTTTGTCAGCCCAGTCCGACACGCGCGAAAATCTCGTCGACGCGGCGCGTGTGGTAGGTCGGATCGAAGAGTGCGTCGATTTGCTCCTCGCTCAGGTACGTGCGGATGTCGTCGGCTGCCAGAACCAGTGGCTTGAAGGGCTCGCCGTTGGTCCACGCCTGCATTGCGCGCGGCTGGACACGGTCGTAGGCGTCCTCACGGCTCAGTCCGGCCTCGACCAGGGCGAGCATCACGCGCTGGCTATTGTGCAGGCCGTACGTGCGGTCCATGTTGGCGCGCATAGCGTCCGGGAAGACAGTCAGGTTGTCGAGGATACTCGTCATGCGCGTCAGCGCGTAGTGGCAGACGGTCGTGGCATCGGGTAGGATGACGCGCTCGACCGACGAGTGACTGATATCGCGCTCGTGCCACAGGGCCACGTTTTCGTACGCGCTTACCATATACCCTCGGAGCAGGCGGCTCATGCCGGTCACGTTCTCGCTGCCGATAGGGTTGCGCTTGTGCGGCATCGCCGACGAGCCTTTCTGACCAGCGCGAAACGCTTCCTCGGCCTCGCGGACTTCGCTGCGCTGCATGTGCCGTACCTCGACGGCCATCTTTTCGAGACTCGCCCCGATGCCCGCCAACGTCGACATATAGAAGGCGTGGCGGTCGCGCTGCAAGGTTTGCGTCGAGATCGGCGCGGCATCCAGACCCAACCGCTCGCACGTCAGGCGCTCGACTTCGGGCGGCGTGTGGGCGAACGTGCCGACAGCGCCCGACAGCTTGCCGACTTCTACGCCTTTGGCGGCTAGTTCGAAGCGCTCGATTTGCCGCTCGATCTCGGCGTAGTAGAGCGCCAGCACCAGTCCAAACGTCGTCGGCTCGGCGTGGACGCCGTGGGTGCGCCCCATCATCAGCGTCGTCTTGTGCTCGCGTGCGCGCCTCGCCAGAACGTCGCGCATCACGTGCAGCGCTTCGCGGATCAGGCCGTTGGCTTTTTTCAACCGAACGCCCCACGCCGTATCGACCACGTCTGTCGAGGTCAGGCCGTAGTGGACCCACTTGCGCTCGTCACCTAGCGTCTCACTGACAGCGCGCGTAAACGCGACCACGTCGTGCCGCGTCTCCTTCTCGATCTCAGCGATGCGCTCCATGCTGAACGACGCCTTCTCGTAGAGGGCATCTACGTCAGCGGCAGGAATCGCGCCGATCTGCGACCAGCCCCAGCACGCGGCTAGTTCGACGTCGAGCCACGCGTCAAACTGCCCGCGTTCGCTCCACAGGTCGGTCATTTCGGGACGGGAGTAGCGGTCGATCATGGCGCGGCAGCGGTTGGGTGAGGTTTAAAGGTACCGGAAATGCGGGTACGCAAAACGCAAAAGCCTGCCAAGTCGTGGGACCGGGCAGGCTTGAATTGCTGAAGCCTTTCTCATTACCGCACGACTACGAGTGGTGCCGTCAGCGCCAAATTCTCTCCGACAGCGCGCACGAAGTAAGCGCCTGAAGCCAGACTAGGAGCGGTCCACGACTCCGGTCCACTCACCACACCTGCGTACAACACCGCCACCTCGCGCCCGATTATGTCGTAGACCGAGACACGTACCGACTGCGCGCGCTCCACGTTCAGCCGGACCGTATGCCCTATGACCGAGAGCACGTCACCAGTAGCCGAACGACGCTGCTCGGCGGATACTAAATCCGACGGTTCGAGCGCGTGCAGTTCGATGCCGCTCGAACCGTCGGTGGCGGCCAGGAAGAGCGTTTCGCCAACGAGCGTAAACTCGCGCAATCCGCTGCTTCCGGCACCCCTGTTGATGTCTTCGACCAGAACGGTTCCGGCCTCCGTTCCGTCGCTCCTCCACAGTTCGAAGCCTTGTGCGTCGGTGAGTGCGCCGAAATAAAGCTCGCCCCTCACGCTCGCCGACTCGAACAGCACGAAGCCGCTGCTCGCCCCCTGACCGATGTCCTTGACCAGGACTGTACCGGCTTCAGTACCATCGCTCTTCCACAACTCCGCACCGTTCACCCCGTCGTCGGCAGAGAAAAACAGTCGGCTGCCGACCCCCCGGAAGTAATTCGGCAGACTATCACCGGTCCCCTGACGTATGTCCTTAACGAGGACGGTGCCCGCAGTCGTCCCATCGCTCCTCCACAACTCGGCTCCATTTCTGCCGTCAGTAGCGGAGAAAAAGAGCGTCCCGTCCACGTTTGTGAGATGCTGCAAAAAGCTGTCGGCCGGACCGCCCCGCACGTCTTTTACCAAGACGGTGCCCGACTCCGTCCCATCGCTCCTCCACAACTCGAACCCGCTCAATCCGTCGGTGGCGGAGAAAAAGAGCACACCGTTCATCTGCGTCAAGAGAGAAGGAGTGCTACCTCCAGAGCCAGAGCGGATGTCTTCGACGAGAACCGTCCCTTGCTCCGTCCCATCGCTTTTCCACAATTCGACCCCGACTTCGCCATCGGTAGCCGAAAAGAAGAGTGTCCCGCCGACGCCAGTGAGGTTCTGCGGACGACTTCCGTCAGGTCCGAACTGGATGTCTTTGACGCGAACCGTACCCGCCTCGGTACCGTCGCTCCTCCACAGTTCGGCTCCGGTCGAATCGGTGGCGGCGAAGAAGAGCACTCCGTTCACGTTGGTGAGTCCCGTCGGCGTACTACCGGCGAGTCCGGGCTGGATGTCTTTGACGAGAACGGTGCCCGCTTCGGTACCGTCGCTCTTCCACAACTCGACTCCGGTCGCACCGTCGTTCGCTGCGAAGAAGAGCGTTCTGTTCACGTAGGTGAGTTCCTCCATCGAGCTACCGATGAAACCAGGCCGGATGTCTTTGACGAGAACAGTGCCCGCTTCGGTACCGTCGCTCCGCCACAACTCGTCACCGGCTGTCGTCCCATCGAAGGCGCAGAAGAAGAGCATGCCGTCTACGTCTGTCAGAAGACTCGGGCGACTGCTGCTCAATCCGGGGTTGATGTCCCGAACGAGCGTTTGGGCACGCGTGACGGCAGGGCAAGAGGCGATCATCGCCAGAGCGAACAGGCAGGTGGTGACGGTACGCATGAAGGAGAATGGAGAGTGGGGAATCCGCACATAGAATACGGAGGGGAGCGGCGACGCGCGCGATAGCCCAATCGCTCACCTCGTCACCGCGACGACGAACTCTCGCTTATCGGCACCACCGAGGGCGAGCCGCCTTGCGCGCGGTCTACGTGCGCCACGTCAACCTGGCGCGCGTCGCTTTCGACGAGAGCACCCCGGCCTACCTCAGGCTGCGTCCGTCCGGCCAACACGCCCGCGCTCAAGGAAGCCCGCATGTTCTGCGTGACAATAACGAGCACTCCCGACATCCAGACAGCGCTATCCGCTTACACAGTCGACGCCCAAACCAAAGAGACCAGAGAGGCGCAAATGGCGACGCGCACCCGAGACGTAGCCAAGATCGCGACCGAGGCCACGCCGCAACCGC
>CAXBBB010000237.1:0-4882 GCA_963973615.1 uncultured Rhodothermales bacterium
GGGCGTCGTCTCGTTCGATTACGGTAGCGCGGCGTTCCCGCTCAATCAGCAGTCGACCGTCG
Organism: uncultured Rhodothermales bacterium; assembly: GCA_963973615.1. Lineage (GTDB taxonomy): Bacteria > Bacteroidota > Rhodothermia > Rhodothermales > BA12 > CAXBBB01. Next base: position 63 of record CAXBBB010000237.1, read on the forward strand.
GCGTGTCGTTTTTTCGCTCGGGTGTAAACGACATCAAGAACACGCTCGACGCGTGGGACGCCGAACGCAACCAGCCAAAGGCCAACTACGAAAGCTATATATCGACGTTCTCGGCCGCTGACTACGCCTTCTTCCTCTCGTACGCACGCGCCGCGAGCGAGAATCTGTCGGTCGGAGTGACCGGCAAAGTCATCCGCCGCACCATCGGCCCATTCGCAGAAGCGTGGGGCTACTCGTTCGACGTCGGCGCGCAGTACCGCATCGGTCGCCTGCAACTCGGCCTCAACTTGCAGGACGTGGCGGGCATGTACCAGAGTTGGACGGTCAACGCCGATGAGTTCAATACCAACGACGAAGTCAACCCGGCGACGGGCTCGCCTTATACGTTTACCGAGACATTCGGCCAGGAATTGCCGACCGGAGGCACCTACGTCGTCCCGCCGGTTGCGCGCCTGGGAACTGGCTACGCGATCCCGTTCGGCACCAGCAGCCTGACACTCGGCGCTGATTTCGACCTCGCCTTCGACGGACAGGAGAACTACGCCTTCAACGCTGGTCCGATGTCGATCCACCCGCGCTTCGGGACCGAGTTCAACTACAAAAACGTCCTCTCGCTGCGCGCCGGAGTCGCCCGCATCGCGCCCGGGCCTAGCGACGAATTGCAGTTCACGCCTACGCTCGGCGCCGGATTGCAACTCGCCCAGGTCAACCTCGACTACGGCTTCGGCGACTTCGCCGGACTCACGTCAGATTTGGGTATGACGCACCGTATTGCGGCACGGCTGACGCTGGAGCGTCCGTCGTCGGTGCGCTCGCGATAACGCTTACTTCGCGAAGCAGGAGGAGAGCGTGGATAGGATGAGCAAGCGGCCGCCGTAGTTTGGGCGGGCCTCACCTACTGATCCGATGCAGACGACGCGCGCCGCTACGCTGACTATCGACGAGGTGGGGCTGGAGTCCGTCGACGTGATCCGCGAGATCAATCGGGCGTGCTTCGACGAAGAGCGGATCATCAACACGTTTGAGCGCGACGGCTTACGGATGCTCCTTGCTCGGTGCAACGGTCAAGCAGTCGGTTTCAAAATTGGGTACCGGGAGAACCGGTTCAACTTCTACTCGGCCAAAGGTGGTGTAGCACCCGACCACCGGCGGAGCGGCATTGCAAGGTTGCTCCTTGACCGAATGGAGGATCTGACCCGGGAGGAAGGGTACCGATACTTCTGCTTTGACACGTTCCCCAACCTCCATCCGGGCATGACCGTTCTCGGTCTCGCCAGCGGCTATCGCGTGACCCGCGCGGACTTCAACGCGACGTACCGCGACTTCCGGCTCCGCTTCGAGAAACGACTCTAACGCTGTTGCATCCGGTGTCTAGAACAGCGGGTAGATGAACAGCGCGATGGCCTTGCCGGATGCGAAAACGATCAAAATGCTGAGCAGCAGCAGCACGACGAGGATGGGGGCGAGCCAGAAGCGTTTGCGCGTGCGCAAGAACTGCCAGAACTCGCCGACGATGTGGAGTTTGCTCATCGGGGATGCAGAGGAGTAGGGAAACGGCTTCAAAGTACGAAGCCCCGTAACCCCGCCAGACATGCTCCGTAGGGTATGGCCATGACCGCCCGCTCCCAACCGACCGTCCACGCGTGAACGCCTTTTTCTACGAGATCCGCGAAGGGCTGCGCAACGCCGCCGACTCGATCGGGCAAAACAAACTGCGTTCGCTGCTCACGACGCTGGGCATCATCATCGGTATCGTCATGGTGACCTCGACTATGACGACGATCAACGGCATGGAACGCGCCTTCGACAAGTCGATGGAGATGTTCGGCACGAACACGTATTACGTCGACCAGAAGCCGTGGATCATCATGTCGGCAGAGGAATGGTTCGAGATGCAGCGGCGGCCGATGATGACGTACGACTCAGCCCTTCGCGTCGTCGACGGAGCCGAGCGCAGCGAGAGCATCGCCTACGCCGCGGTGAGCATAGACTTCAGCAGCGCCATCCAGTACCGCGACAAGGCCGTCAGCCGCTCGCAGGTGACGGCCACAACGCCCGTCTACACCGAAATCGCCGACATCGACCTGCTCGAAGGACGCTACTTCACCGACCTCGAAGAGCAGACGGCTCGCAACGTCGTCGTACTCGGATCGTCGATTGCCGAGAGCCTGTTTCCAAACGAGCGGGCGGAGGGCAAAGAGGTCCGCATTCAGGGAGCGCGGTTCACCGTTGTCGGTGTGCTGGCGCCCAAGGGGAAATTCCTGGGCATGTTCTCGGTCGACGAGCAGTTTCAGATTCCGCTCGCCACGGCGCGCAAGCTGTTCAATACGCAAAACTGGAATTTCCAGGTCAGTTTGAAGGCGCGCGATGGGATCGACGAGGTCGCCGTTGAGGACGAAATTCGCGGGTTCAGCCGGGTTGCGCGCGGGCTGGATGCGTTGGAGAAAGACGATTTCGCGATCAACAAAACCGACGTGTTCCGCGACCTCCTCGCTTCCACCAAAGCCACGATTTACGGCGTCGGCATTTTCCTGACGGCGCTGTCGCTGCTCGTCGGCGGCATCGGCGTGATGAACATCATGTTCGTCTCGGTCAAGGAGCGCACGCGCGAAATCGGGCTGCGCAAGGCCATCGGTGCTAAAGGACGGTCCATTCTGCTACAGTTCTTGCTGGAAGCCGTGAGCGTGTCGCTGCTGGGTGGTTTGATCGGGTTGGGGATCTCGCTTCTGACGACGCTGGCGATCAACATGGTCTTCACCGCTTCGCTTTCGCCTGCTATTGTTGCACTCGCGCTGGGCGTCTGCGTCGGCGTCGGCGTGATCTTCGGCTTTTTTCCAGCGTGGGGGGCCGCTCGGCAAAAGCCTATCGACGCGCTCCGGTACGAATAATTCTGGTCTTATGAACTTTCGTGAACTGCTCCGCATCGCGACCTCGGCGCTAAGCGCCAACAAGCTCCGCTCGGCTCTGACCTTGCTCGGCATGGTGATCGGGGTGTTCGCCATCATCGTGTCGGTGACGGCTGTCGAGGTCATCTCCAGCTCGGTCAACAACGCGTTCGAGTCGTTTGGTGCGACGACGTTCGAGGTCGAGCGGACGTGGGACCTCCAGGTCGAAGGTGGTCGCCGAAATTGGACGGCCTCTCCAGATTTGACCTACGAGCAGGCCCAACTGCTGCGTGAGCGTGCGATACTTCCCGCAGGCATCAGCCCGGTAGTGAGTGACTGGGGCATCCGCTACCGCTCGGCAAGTGTGAGCACCGAGGCGAGCAAGCAGCTCATCGGGTCGAACGAGGACTGGACGATCAACAAGAGTTACACCGTCAACCGGGGCGACGCAGCGCTTCGTCGAGGGCGTCGGGACGGTTGGTAGCGGCGATGACGACGACGTTTTTGCGTGCGTCGAGTCCGTCCATTAGCGTCAGAAGCTGGGCCACGACGCGGCGTTCGACCTCGCCTCCGGCCTCGCTGCGCTTGGGCGCGATGCTATCCAATTCGTCGATGAACACGATGGCGGGCGCGTCTTTCTGCGCGTTCTCGAAGATCTCCCGCAGCCGCTCCTCACTCTCGCCATAGCGACTGCCCATAATTTCGGGGCCGTTGATCGTAAAGAACGACGCATCGCTCTCGGCGGCGACAGCGCGCGCAATCAGTGTTTTGCCCGTTCCCGGCGGTCCGTAGAGGAGCACCCCTTTGGGCGGGTCGATGCCCAGCCGCGCGAAGAGTTCGGGGTGTTTGAGCGGCAACTCGATCATCTCGCGCACCTGCTCCAAGACAGGCCCCAACCCGCCGACATCATCGTACGTGATGCCGATGGGCGATTCCTGCGGCTCGGTGTACTCGGGCAGGATTTCGATCTCCGTTTCGGGCGTGATCTGCACCAGGCCACGCGGACTCGTGCTCGTGACGATCAGCCGGATTTCTTGCAAGCCAAACGTCCGCTGCCCTCCGAACGGCGACTGATTTCCGAACGGCCCCTGCTGCGTCGATTGCTGCGAGTACACACTCGTAGAGATCACGTCGCCGATCGAGACGGGGCGCCCGGCCAGCGTGCGGAGCAGTGCCTGTCCGTTGCCCTGGAGCATCACACCCTGCTGTGCCGGAGCCACGACGACGCGCGTCGCTGGTTTGGTCTCTGCGGCGCGAACGGTGACGTGCTCGCCCAATCCCGTTCCCGCATTTCGGCGCTGCAAACCGTCAAGCCGGACAATGCTCAGGCCGTCATCGGCGGTGTACGGCGGCAGCGCGATGGCGACGCTGGGGCGCTTGCCTTCGATCTCGATCAACGCGCCGGGCTGGATGCCTAATCGCTCGAACGTTTGCCGGCTCAGCCGGGCGCCGCCTTTGCCTACGTCGCTTTGCTGCGCTCCGGCTACTTGCAGGCGGATGTCGTCGCTGACGGTTTCGGATTTGGAAGCGGGTTCGGGAGCGTCGGCCATGGGTAGAGAGCGGTGCGGAGTGCGGTTGAGACCACCTTTCACGGTAGCACGCGGAGCCTGTTCGCGACAGATCACAGCGTTATCGACGCGTCACACGCAGACTGTTCGCGGCTTCTACATGTTACTCTTCGCGCGCGCGTGGCGGCTTCTCGGCTGATCCCCTACGTCTCCGATGTCCGCCACTGACCTAACCGCTCCTGCCCGCACAGCCGACGGCTCGGCACTGCGTGTGGCGTTGTTTACGGGCGCGTACAACCACATCGCCGACGGCGTCTCGCTGACGCTCAACCGGCTCGTCGCCTACCTGATCGAACAGGGCATCGACGTGCAGGTGTTCGCGCCGACCATCGACAACCCGCCGGTCGACCCCGCGGGAGATTTGCAT
>CAXBBB010000238.1:0-4858 GCA_963973615.1 uncultured Rhodothermales bacterium
CCCGATCCAGCCCGATCCCGACGTGCTGTGGTGCACGTTTGACCCGTCGTCCCGCGACGCCAAACTGGACTCCGGCGACTTCAATCTGCTGCTCACCAATGAGTCCGAAGACCTCGCCTCGCTCGTTGGACCGCCCGGAAGCGGCATCCGGGGGAGCCTGCGCGCGCGCATGGTCGAACTCCAGTCCATCGAACGGGACGCCGACCCGCCGCGCCTGTGCATCCGGCCTCAGACGATGGAGAAGCTGTCCGACGCCGTCGATCTCCAGGCGCCCCTGGCACTCGACCCGCTCCACACCGACTACACCACGCCGCGCCTGCTCGCCGTTCTCGACGGACTGCGGCGCGATTCCTCTTCGGCTCCCCACGTGCGCGACTTGCTCGAAACGGGCACCATAGCAGACTGGAAGCCGATGGTGTCGCCAAATCTAGCGGTTCGTCTGGCCGACGAAGTCGAGGCGATGGCGCGCGCTTCCGGGGCGACGCGGTCGATCCTCAATGCCGGGCAGCGGCGCGCGTTCGAGGGCGTGTTCGGCTCGCCGCTCAGTATGGTGTGGGGGCCGCCGGGGACAGGCAAGACGCACACGCTAGGGCACCTGCTGATGGGCTACGTCCGGGCGGCGCACTATCTGAGTCGACCGCTGCGCATCGGCGTCACGGCATTCACGCACCACGCGATTGCAGGCGTACTGCGCAAGACGGCGAGCCTGGCCGAGCGCTACGATGTGGGGCCGGACCTGCTGCGCGTCGCCAAAGTGGTCAGCCGGTCGGGGCACGATGCCGACGCCGGGCTTCCTCCGTCGGTCGAGCGATGGGATCAGGAGGCGATGGGCACGCGGCTCAGCGAGTTGGGGCCACTCGTCACCATCGTCGGCGCGACGACGTGGGGCGTCGAGCGGGCGCTGAATCATGCGACGGATGGAGCGCCCGCGGGCTGGTTCGACGTGCTGCTCGTCGACGAGGCGTCGCAGTTGTTGGTGCCGCACGCGACCATGCCGCTGCTGGCGACCGCTCCACACGCTAGCATCATTTTGGCGGGCGACGACTTGCAGTTACCGCCCATCGTGCAAGGCACCTATCCAGACGAGGACGCCGGATACGGGCCGCTGTTCGGGTCGATCTTCGCCTTTGCCCGAAACCGCGCTGAGGCGTCGGGGCGCGTCGACGACACGCTGTTCTTGCTCGAAGAAAACTTCCGCATGAACGCTCCGATCACCGACTATCCGTCTAACGCGCTCTACGGTGGGCGACTGAGGAGCGCTCAACCCGATCTGCGCCTCAGCTTGGCGGCATCGCCTGATTGCCCACTTTGCGCCGCTCTACTCGATCCCGAGCGTCCTGTTGTCCTCGTTCGCTACGCCGCACCGCGCGCGTTCACATCGCGCAACGAGTTGGAGGCCCGCATCGCCGCGCGTATTGTCGATGTGCTGTCGGGTTGTCTCTCTCGCGATGGGGAACGGTGCTCGGCTGCGGACTTCGCGTCGGACGGAGTCGGCGTGCTGGCTCCGCACCGCGCCCAAAACAGCGCCATCCGCTCGTCGCTCGTCGCTCATGGCTTCGATCCGCGCGAAGCGCCCAAGCTGCGCCCCATGCCGACCGTCGACACCGTCGACAAACTGCAAGGGCAGGAGCGGGACGCCATCGTCGTGTCGTACGGTGTCGCTGATCCCGCGTATGCTGTCGCCGAGGGCGAGTTTTTGTTTAGCCGCCGCCGCTTCAACGTCGCCGCGACGCGTGCTCGTAGCAAGCTGATCGTCCTCGTCGCTGACGAACTACTCGACGCCGTTCCGACCTCGCGCGAGGTGCTCGAAGACGCCGCCATGCTTGCAGGATTTGCCGATTACTGCGACTCTGGATCTGAATCGCACGTGTGGTCCGACGACGAGTTCGGCGACGTACTGCCGGACGTGAGTTGGCGTGGGTTCAGCGGGTGAGATCAGTCGCCGCGCGCGTGGTCGTAGCGGTAGGCTTCGGCCAAGCGATTGGGGTCGGCTCCGCAGAGATAGCGGGTCCACAGGGCGAGATTGCGGGCTTGCTGTCCGAGCGTGCCGTTGCGGTGGAAGCGGCGGGCGCTGGTCGTGACGGCCAAGGGGACAAAGGCGAAGTGCCCGGCGTGGCGCAAGTGGCGTACGAGTTCCAGGTCCTCGAATGCAGCAATGGGGGGGAAGCCGCCGATCTGGTCAAATGCGGAGCGCGTGCAGAAGTGGGCGCGGTCGCCGAATGCCAGGCGGTACCAGGGTATGTGCGTGGCGAGGGCATAGGCGCGGAGGACGGGCGTCGGCTCGTCGAAGCGCAGGCGGAAGGCGCCGCCCACAGCGCCCTCGGTCAGGGCGGCAGACGCAGCGGAGAGCGCATCGATTGGTAGTCGCGTGTCGGCGTGGAGGAAGAGCAGAGCGTCGCCCGCCGCCTCCACAGCTCCGGCGTTCATCTGCTGCGCGCGTCCCGGTTTCGACGAGAGCACGTGTGCTCCGGCGTGCTCCGCCACGTCCCTCGTCGCGTCGATCGAACCGCCGTCTACGACGATGATTTCGTCCGCTCCAGCCTGCTGGGCGCTCCAAATGGCATCGCCGACGCGGGCTTCCTCGTTGAGTGCCGGAATGACGACCGACCAGCGCATCACGCGTCTGGTCCGCCGTGCATCTGCTTCATGCAGAAAACGGATCCGCCCGCCTTAACAAACTCCGACGTGTCGACTTCGATGACCTCGAATCCGGCGTCTCGGAGTCGCTCGTTCGTCAGGGTGCACCCCGCCTGGATCAGCACGTGGCGACGGTCGGGACAGTGCGCGTTGCAGGCGAACAGCGTCCGGGCTTCGTGCTCGTCGGCTTCGATCAGGTTGGGGATGACGGCGCGGAGTAGCGCCAACCCATCCGTTGTGAAGGCTGACGGGACGTAGAGCGCCGTCGACTCGTCGAGCAGGCTCAGGCACGTGTCCAGGTGATAAAACTCGGGGTCGCGCAGTTCGAGCGTGCAGACGCGAACGCCGGTCAACTCAGACAGAAAATCGTAGGCCTTGGCGTCCGTGCGGAAGCCCCATCCGCCCCAGAGCAGGCGCCTATCGGGGTGCCAGAGCGCATCGCCCGCACCCTCGAAGCCGGTTTCGAGCGGCGGAAGCGCATGCGACGTGTAGCCGTTCGCGTCGAACCAGTCGCGATAGAACGCGACTTCGGGCGCTCGCTCCTTGGTCCCCATCTGGCTCATCACCACGTGCGGCTCGCCGTCGGGCCCGACGATGGGTAGCGTCTGGTTGGCGCAAAACACCATATCGGGCAGGTTCGGTTGGCCCTCGATCACGTCGATGGGGAAGCCGATGTGCTCGTAGGTGGCTTTGAGCTGATTCCACTGCTCGCGCGCGTTGGCCTGGTCGACCGATCCTTCCATGCCCTCCATGTGCGCGTTGATTACGTACACGATGGCGAAATGATCGGGTGTCGTCATGAGTACACGCGTTTCCGGCGGACGCGCCTCAAGGTCGGAGAGGGTGAAGTCGAGTGCGTCGGCGGAGGCGTAGTGCATGGGAAGTAGTTCGGGCGATCGGCCAAGCTACGCAAGATCAGAAAGCGGAATGTTAGTCGATGTCGGTCAGAAGCGAGTCGAGCGGAAGGGCTACGGTGATGCGAACGAATCGCCCGTCAACGACCGGCGACAGGTTGGCCAGCAATGCTCTGGTCTGCTCATCCAGGTCGGGCGACTGGGCGGCGAGGGCGCCAATCGTGGTCACGAGGCCCGCCAGTCCTGCTGCGTCCGATCCGGCGATGGGTTCGAGCCAGATCGTGGCATCGACCGAGGCGTCCGCGCTTGCGTCGAGTGTCGAGCCTATGGCGGCGCGGCGGAAGGGGAGCGCGCTGGGCGGAATCGGAGAGTCGTCGCCCAGCAGGGCAGTCAAGAGTAGGCCGCTGTCCTGCACCAATACGCCGACCGGAAACGCGTCTGTCTTGCCGATCAGCGTCCGTGCGTCGCCGGACAAGCGAGCCGAGCCGCTTCGCCGGATCATCGCTCGGACGATAGATTCACGCGAGGCCACGACGACGCGGGTGTCGTCGAGTGCGAAGACCGCTTCGAGTTGATCGTCTACGAATAGATCGAACTCACCTTCGCCCGTCGTGGGCGTCGCAGTCGCGGAAAGCGCCTGCCATACATCGCTCGTTCCGCTTGGGAAGACCAGTACGGCTTCCCCGCCTGCGATGCCGCCAATGGCGCTGCCCAGGTCGGTCGCGCCGGTCAACCGGGCTGCGACGTAGACCGTTGCGTCGAGCGGTAGGGCGAAGGGGAAGAGTGCGGGGAGCGAGTCGAGTTCGATCCCGTCCGTTTGGATGGCCTCCGAGTTGAGAGCAGCAGCGCTGGTTCGCAAGACGACGGTAGCCTCTCCGTCGAGTAGGTCGAAGGCGCCGGAAGCCGTATCCTCGGTTTCGGTCGCGTCGCATGCCGAGAGACCAAGTGTCAGCACAAGGGTAAGGGCAAGCGAGCGCAGCATGATCAAGCGGGGTCGGTGGGGGGAAGCGTTGGGGCGGCCGAGCCGGGTTCTTGCCGCAGGTAGAGAGTACGTCTTGGGAACGGGATTTCGTGCCCGTCGGCGTCGAAACGGGCTTTGATCGCCAGCCGCAGGTCACGTTCAGCCTGAAACTGCTCGCCCGGGAGGACGCGGATGATGACGCGCGCGTCCAGTTGCGACTCGCCGAAGTTGGTGAGTGCCTGAACCTCGGGGCGCTCGTCCAGCAAGATCTCCTTGTGGTCTTCGGCCCACGCATCAGCGGTTTGCTGCATCGCGTCCAAGATCGGGCGCGGATCGGCCTCGTACGGGATGCCGACGACGACGATGGCGCGGGCCAGACCCTCGGGGCCCAGGGTTTCCTCGATGA
>CAXBBB010000239.1:0-4853 GCA_963973615.1 uncultured Rhodothermales bacterium
GGCGTCGAGGTAGCGCCCGGCGATCATCGTCGCGCCGAACGTGGCGGGGAAGTCGGCATCGGTTTTCATGACGTCGAACGTCGTCTTGGCCATCGTGTCGCCGCTCGCCACCTCGAATGTTGCCCAGCCGCTCATACTGTTGGGAAACTCGGGCGCCGACGTGACACCGCGCACGCCGGGAAGGGTGAGTAGGTCGGCCTTGAATGCGTCGTAGGCATCGGCGCGGACGCGGTCCAAGCGGACCAGTTGCTCGCCTGCGAAGCCCAGCGACTGTTGGCTGAGGAAGTCGAGTTGGCGCTCCATCGTCAGCGCGCACAGCAGCAGGCCCGCCGAGATCGCGAACTGCCCGGCGACGAGTCCGCGTCGCGTCCAGGCGCCGCGTCCAATCGTGAGCCGTCCCGCCAGCGCGCGAACCGGCTGCACACGTGACAATCCCAGAGCCGGATACAGCCCGCACAGCAGCGTCACGATCAGCCCGACACCGCCAAACAGCAGCCAGACGAACGGATCGCCTGGGTCGATGCGCAGCGCCTTGTCCGTCAGCGCATTGAGAGCGGGCAGCGCGAGGTACGCCAGCCCCACGCCTATAATCAGCGCCGATAGCGTCAGGACGGTGGTTTCGGCTAGGAACTGTCGCACGATCTGCACACCGCCCGCGCCGACGGCTTTGCGCACGCCGACTTCGCGCGTCCGCCCCGCCGCCTGGGCCGTCGCCAGCGTGACGTAACTGATGCACGAGACGAGCAGCACGAGAACCGCCGCGATGCCGAACGCCCACACGTATGCCGCCTTGCCCCGCAGCAACCCGGCGCCGCTCGAAAACGCTGCCGAGTAGGGCGCGGCGTGCAGGTAGAGACGCGTCAGCGGGATCGCCTCGACCTCAAACGCGACCGCGCCCTGGTCTGCCAGACGGTCGAGTAGCGCGGTTTGAAGTGCCGGTACGACGGTCGCCGTGTCGACCATTGTGCGCAAGCGAGCGTAGGTCGGTCGCCCGCCCATGTACCACTCGCCGTTGGTTTCCACCGGCTGTAAAACGCTGAATTGTAAGTGCGATTGCTCGGGTGGATCAGCTACGAGGCCGACGACTTCCAGGCCGCTTTCTGCCCCAAGCATCAGCATCTGACCTATCGGATCGGCGTCGCCGAATACACGTTGGGCCAGCGATGGGGTGATCAGTACAGCCCTGTCATTCCGCCAGAACGCCGACGTGTCACCTGCGATTAACTCGAATCCGAACACGTCGAAGAAATGTGGGTCGGCGTAGACGAAGCCGTCTTCGACGACTCGTTCGCCACCCGCGTGAATCGTCATCTCGAACGGTGCACTGGTAACAGTTATCGCTTCAACCTCAGGCAGTGTCTCGGCGAGAAACGACGCCGCGCCGTCCGGCAATCCGCCCAGGCTGAACTGAAAGCCGTTATCGAACGTCCCTTGCGCGCTCAGCCGGACGATGCGGTCTGCGTCGGGGTGGAAGCGGTCGTAGCTGAGTTCGTCGCGCACGAACAGCCCGATCAGCAGCACGCACGCCAGCCCAACGGAGAGTCCGATCAGGTGCAGCGCCGAATACCCCGGACGGCGCATCAACCGGCGTGCGGCAAGACGGAAGTCATGAGCGATCATTGGATCGTAGATGTAGCGACGCAGCGTGGGCGCCAGTGTAGAGGAGAGGGAAGGGGTTACTCGTCGCGCAGCACGTCGGCGGGATTGCGTGTGGCGGCGGTCCAGGCGTGGTAACTCACCGTCGCCAGCGCCAAGAGGAGCGTCGAGGCCAAGACGAGGGCGAACACGGTGGGGCTGATATCGGTGCGGGCGGTAAATCCCTCGAGCCATCGCCGTGTCACCAGGTAGGCAACCGGAGCCGCAAGCACGAACGCGGCTACGATCAGCAGCGCAAACTCGCGCGAGAGCCGTCCGACGAGCGAGGCCACGCCTGCACCAAGCACCTTGCGAATCGAGACCTCTTTGCGCCGACTTTGCGCGGCGTGCGCCGCCAGCCCGAACAGTCCCAAGCAGGCGATGAACAGGGCGACCAACGCCAGTAGGGTTACCAGTTGCGCAAGTTGCGTCTCGGCTTCATAGATGCGGTCCACGAAATCGTCAACGAAGCCTACGTCGGGCGGCGTATCGCTGTAGTTGGGCCAGATAGCGCGCAGTTCGGCTTGGAAGGCGGCCACGCTCTCCCGCTCGACCTCGACCACGAGGTAGCGGAAGTCCGATGTATCGGGCGCTTCGCCGAAAAACAGCGGTCCGATTGGGTTGCGGAGTGAGCCCATCGGGACGTTGCGCATCTCGCCGGCGATCGGGGAGGATTCGCTGCTTCGGATACCGTTCATCAGCAGCCCGAACGGTGCTCTGACATCGGGCGTCCATTCGGCATTCAAGGCATCCATGAACGCCTCGTTAACAAATAGGCGGAACGGGTCATCAGAGGCGGCGCGCTCCGCCTGAGCGGTCATCGGCATGCGGATCACGTCCAGGTAGTCACGGTCTCCGAAGACGGCAGCGGCCATCAGCGGCTCCCCTTCGTACATAAAGCCGAAGCCGCCGAACATCTGGCCGGGGACTCCATCGCCTGCAGCCGTCGCGCGCACGCCCGGCAAGTCCGACAGGGCGGCTTTGAGTAGCGTCGTCCGTGTGGCATAGCCGTCCGGCACGTCCAGAAAGGCGATGCGTGCGTCGTCGGGAAGCAAGTATTCGCTCTTGACGTGGTCGAGTTGGCGGAAGACGAAGCCTGTAAAGACGAGCAAGCCAATTGTAGCTGCGAACTGTGTCACGACTAATCCCCGCCGCAGCCACGCCGCCGTACCCGTCGTCGTGCGACTGGATCTCAGCACACGCGAGGGGGCAAAGCGCGACAGTACGACGGCGGGGTACAGGCCAGCGAGCACGCCGACCGTCGCCATCAGCACAAACGAAGCAGCCCAGACCGGTGCGGCGTCCCAACCGAGTGCGATCTCCTTGCCGAAAAACGTGTTGAGCAGCGGAAGTGCGAGTAGAACGATTCCGACGGCGCCGACAAACGCGAGGGCTACGAGCCCAAGCGCCTCGCCCACTATCTGTCGCATCACCTGCCCCTGCCCGGCTCCGACGGCCTTGCGCATGCCGATCTCACGCGCCCGGTCTGCGCCGCGCGCTGTAGCCAGATTGACGTAGTTGAGAATGGCGATGATCAGAACGGCCAGCGCGATCAGCCCAAACAGCCGCATGAACACCGACTGCCCGGTAAACGTGGTACCCTCGCCGCTTAGGAAGTAGAGGTCCGGGATCGGAACGGCGCCGTAGAACTGAGCGCCGAAGTCGCTGGAGGCACGGTCGGCGGGGTCGGCTTCTTCGAGCGGACCGGCGATGCGATCTGAAAACGCCTGCGGGTCGACGCCCGGAGCGAGACGAGCGTAGGTCGACAGCCAGAACGAGTTCCACGACGACGGATCGCCGTAGGCCGACGAGTTGAGTACCTCGAACCGCGTCACAGCCTCGAACTGCAGCGTCGAGTGCGGCGGCGGAGCGGGGGTGACGCCGGTGACGGTGAGCGGCGTCCACGTGTCGGCGGCGCCTCGGCTGCGCTGGAGATACTCGACGGTCTGCCCGACCGGATCGGCGTCGCCGAACAAGGCGGAAGCGGTCTGAGAAGTTAGTACGAGGCTCGACGGATCGTCCAGCACGCCCGTCGCCGGACCCGAGAGCAGAGGAAAGGAGAACATCGAGAAGAACTCGGCCTCCGTTACTACGATCTGCGCGTTGACCTCACGCTCGTCTCCTGGAACGCGGAGCCTCTGCTTCGCCCGTTCCGCTACCCGAACGACCGACTCGACGCCCGGCTGATCGGCAACAGTGAGGCCAACCGGATACGACAGCGTCGTACCGGGATTCTGCCCCAGGCTATCGGCTAGTACGATACCTACGATGCGGTCGGCGTCTTCGTGGAATCGGTCGACGCGCATCTCATCGCGGATGTAGAACAGGGCCAGAAGCGCAACGGCCAACCCGACAGCCAATCCGCTGACGTTGAGCAGCGTGAACCCGGGACTGCGGCGAAGACGCCGAAGTGCGAAACGAACCGAATGCATGAGATCAAGGGAGTAATGTAGGGGCGACTCGCCGAGCCGACCGGAAGGTTGGCAAGCAGGTCTCCATCACTCGTCGCGGAGTACGTCGGCGGGGTTGCGCGTTGCTGCGTGCCACGCGTGCCAACTGACCGTTACGAGCGCCAGTAGCAGCGTCGCGCCCAGGACGAGCGCGAAGACGCCCGGACCGACGGGCGTGCGCTCTACAAAACCGTCGAGCCAGCGCGTGACGAGCAGGTAGGCGACTGGCGCTGCGATCAGAAACGCGACGCCGACGAGCAGGGCAAACTCGCGCGTCAGCCTGCCGATCAGCCCGGCGATGCCCGCTCCGAGCACCTTGCGCACGCTGATCTCCTTGCGCTTGGTCGTCGCCGCGTGGGCCGCCAGACCGAACAGTCCCAAGCACGCCACGAACAACGCGACGAGGGCCAGTAGTGTCACCAGTTGCGCCAGTTTGGTTTCGGCTTCGTACATCTTGGCCACGTAGTCGTCGACGAACGAGACCGTCGGCGGCTTGTCGCTGAACTGCGACCACGCGCCCGGCAGTGCGTCCTGGAAGGCACCCAGGTCATCGTTGGACACCTTGGCGACGACGTACGAGAAATCCGTCGTATCCGGCATCTCGCCGATAAACATGGGCTGAATCGGCTCGCGCAGCGATTCGTACGGCAGGTCCGTCATCACGCCCGCGACCGGTGACGCTCCGCCCGTCGAGGTCATCCCGTCCAGCCCGAGTGTAATAGGAATCGTCACATCGGTGCTCCACTCCTTATCCATTGCGCGCAGTAG
>CAXBBB010000240.1:0-4840 GCA_963973615.1 uncultured Rhodothermales bacterium
CGCCCCCCGAAGGGGGCGTGCTCGTTAGAGCGTGTTGTTGATGGCGCAGCAGAGCGCCTCGGTCTCGTTGTCGAAGACGTGGGTCGCGGAGATGTGCTCGACGCCGTGGGGGAGGATGCGTCCGCAGAAGACAGTGAAGCCGAAGGAGTCGTGCTCGATGCGGGCGAAGGTGTTGGTGATGTCGTTGTTGAAGATGGTCTCGTTGCTGCTCATGTCGTGCTCCGTGTTGTTCGTTGCGCTGTTCATGAGTAAGAGAATACGACCGAACGAAAGCCAGGTCAACGACTATCTGCAACTAAATCACAAGTAACGCTTGCCAGCCTGCGCCCGCTCCGCTACATTCATCGTCAGGAGGTTACACGAATGGACCAGAAAGAGAAGATGCTCACCGAAAGCGAGGCGGCAGAGATGCTCAGAATCAGCGCGCGGGCGTTGGCGACGCTGCGCGGCAAGGGCGAGGGGCCTCCCTACGTCCAGGTCGGCGGCGGCACCAAGCGGCCCGTCGTGCGATACGCGCCGAGTGCGATCAGGGAATGGACCGCGCGCGGAAACGTGGGGGAGTAGGTGCGCGACTCCAGCCGATACGCATGTAGCCGGTTCACCCACAAGAAACAGGCATCGTTCAGGCATTCCATGGGGCAGATCGTCGGCATCATGGCCGCCGTTATGCGCCGCACAGGGCGTCAGCATGAGCCGCTCCTATTCGTCGATCTCAACGCGGGGCCAGGACGGTGTATCAATACTGCGTGCAAGCATGACGCGCCGTGTGGGGGCAAGACGACTGGCGATCGGTGGGGAAGCCCGATGATTGCTATGTACCTGTTGCGCGACGCGCTCGGAGACCGCTTCGATGCTCACTTCTGCGAGTCCGATCCTGAGATCCGCTCGAGGCTGGCCGCGTCGCTGGAGTCGTCCGGGGAACGGTTCACCATCCACGACAGGTCGGTCTTCGTGGGCGCCTCGCAAGACCAGCGATGGACCCACGGGCTCGTGTACGCCGACCCAAGCAACGCGACGATAGATGACGAGCTGCTGAGGCAGTACGCGCAGCAGTACCAGCGCGTTGACATCCTGATCAACTTCGCATGTACCAGCCACAAGCGCAGGGTCAACGGCCCTGATTATGAGCACCTCCACCGGATTCTCGCGCGCATCCCAAAGAAGATCTGGCTCATCCGCCGCCCCGTCGGGCGCCATCAGTGGGCGATGTTCTACGGGCTCAACTGGGAGGGTGCGAAGCCGCCCGCGCGGGACTGGGTGAGGTTCGACAGCGCCGAGGGCCGCGAGGTCTTCGCTCGGCTCAACTACACGCAGAAGGAGCGGCAGAGTGCCTATTCTAGCTATGCCGAGTACTTGCGCCATCCGAAGTTCCGCGCGGTACGCAAGATCGCCATGGAGCGCGCACGCTGGCGCTGCCGGTGCGGTGCACGGGCGACCGAAGTTCATCACGACAGCTACCCGCCGTGGGGCACGTTCGACAAACCAGAGGATCTGATGCCGGTGTGCCACGCGTGCCACTGCGAGATCCACGGAAAGGACAACTGACATGGGATGCGAATCACCAGACAACCTCACGGGGGCGATCCTGATCGTCGCTGGCGAAATGGACGTGTACCTCACCGCCAAAATCCTGAATGCGGTCCAGGAGTTCATCCTTGACGCGAAGGATGACGGGAAGATGCGGGGGGACGCGATGCGGTCGCTTCGTTGGCTTTCCGACAGCTACGAAGCCGACGCGGATCTTTGGGAGAAGCGCAGCGAGCAGGTGACGCCATGACTCAAGAGCTATTGCCGGCGAGGACAGACGAAGAGGCGCGTGCGCTAGTCGATGCTGAGTCGAGAATCGAGCGGGCTACGAGACGGGCATTCTACGACGTTGGGACGGAGCTGCGTGGTATTCGTGAACAGCGGCTCTACCGCGCTGAGTTCGGGACGTTCGATGAATACTGCCAGATGCGATGGGACTGGACGCCTCAGCGCGTTGGCCAGTTGATCGCAGCTGCGAACGCGCTCGACGAAATAGAAACTTTAGTTTCCATTTTGCCCACCAGAGAGACCCATGTGCGCCCGCTATTGGCTCTCCCCGAAACCAACACTCAGGCCGAGGTGTGGTCCCGCGTCGTAGAGGGCGCGGAGCGCCATGGCCAGCGAATCACGGCGAAGCTCGTTCAGGCCGAAGTCGATCGCAAGCTCGCCGAAAAGGCCAAGGGCTGGATCACGCTCGCCGAGTGGGAAGACATGGACGAGGACCAGCGCGGACGGGCGCTCACCGCTACCCCGTCGTCCAAGCCCATGAACAAGCAGGACAACGACTCGATCGAGTGGGCTCGCTGGAGTTGGAACCCGATCACGGGATGCCGTCACGAGTGCGAGTACTGCTACGCAAAGGACATCGCAGGCCGGTTCATGCCGCAGGGCTTCGAGCCGTCGATCATCCCGGAGCGACTGGGACGCCCGATCAACGCGAATCCGCCTGAGAAGGCCGAAGTCGAGATCGGCTGGCGCAACGTGTTCACTTGCTCCATGGCCGACCTGTTCGGCGAGTGGGTGCCGGAGTCGTGGATTCACTCAGTGCTGGAGACGGTGGAGCGCGCGCCGCAGTGGAACTTCATCTTCCTCACGAAGAACCCGCGCAGGCTGCCTGGGTTCACGTTTCCGGCCAATGCGTGGGTAGGGACGACCGTGGACAGCCAGAGGCGCGTGAAAGCCGCTGAGGAGGCGTTCGAGCACGTCCAGGCGACCGTCAAGTTCCTGAGCGTCGAGCCTATGCTCGAGGCTCTCCAGTTCGACCGGCTCGACCTGTTCGACTGGGTGATCCTCGGTGGCGCGTCGAAGTCGGCGAGGACCCCGGAGTTCAGGCCGGACCGCCGCTGGGTTGCCGAGCTGGAGCTGTCCGCCTGGTTCGCCGGGTGCAAGGTGTACGAAAAGCCCAACCTTCTCACGCGGGTAACGGACTACCCGATCGGATGATCCATGAAGGCGCCCACCGGAAAAAGAGGACTTTTCATGCTGGGTGGCTCCCTGTGATCCCACGTTTCCCTCGCGCGCGCGTCGTCGTAGTCGTTCTTAGATCTGAGCTTCGGATAGTGCTCGCGCGCGCGACACGCGAGGGTTTCCACAGGTTATCCACAGGTTATCCACAGGTTATCCACAGGCAGTTTTGCCGTGCGAAGGAGGGAAGATGCGCTATCGACTGACGGAGGATGAATATCTGCGGATTATGGCAGCGAGCAGGCGAGGCCGTATCCCTCTCGGCGGCAAGCACAAGCCGCCACCGGAGAAGAAGTCAGTGCTCGATGAATGGCGCAAAGTCGCTGAGCGCGTCGGCTGCGATCCCGACTCCATCATGCCAGCGGGTACAGCGAGCATGCGCGACTTCGTGGGGACTCCGTTGGACGAGGGCGACTCATAAACGAGACGACGATCGCGCGTTCCTGCGCATCGTGGACGAGGAACAACGACGGCGGCGATCGGGGCTGCTGTAGGAGGTGAGGACGTGAGAATCTACACAACATGCCGCACAGGCTTCCGCGAGATCACATCCGACGAACTCGCCCGCGTCCTCGTGGAGCACGCTGGCAAGCGAACAGACGTCCGCAGAGCGGTACTCGCCGATCTCCAGCGCATCGAGGACAGGGTACGCGAGGTCGAGGCGTCGAGGCCGTTGCCGGGGCAGCTGGGGATCGAGATGGCGGGCGGGGACGTGGAACCGGGGCGCACAGTCGAGTGGGTGGAGATTGGCGTCTACGTCCAGGATCGAAGGACGGGGAAGCGGATGATTGTGAGAGAGGTGAGCTAGGTGGAACGCTGGACAAAGGAAGAAATGGAAGCGACACATCGGCGGATGGCGCGGAACCTGTGCGAGCAGATCGAGGGGGACACCGGCGCGTGTCCTGGTTGTGAACGCCTTCGGACCGCCATCCTCGACCTCACCGATCTCCGCTTCTGCCCGAAGTGCGACGCGGTGACGGCGCCTGACTACGGCGACGACGACAACCCGTACTTCTGCGATGAGTGCGGAGAGGCGTGGGAGCCGACACCATGACCGCCATCCTCACCATCGACTATGCCGCGGGGATCCTCGTGGTGGGCTTCCTCGCCGGCCTGTTCACGCTCGCCCTCCACATCCTAACCAGGCGACACCGCCAGCGCGTCAGGCGGCTCGATGCGCAGGTACGGGCGATGTCGATCGATGTCGTTGCCCACGATCGGGCACTCGAGGAGATCCGTCGGTGGATGGAGGCAGTGAACGAGGCCGAGCGCACGAGGGTTGACGGTGCCGGCTGGGGTGGGTAGGGTTGAAAGCAGTGGTTCACATGGAGGTCGAGCATGATTCAACATCCAATCTGTCCGCGCCCTCCGGGGCTGCCTAGAGCTCATCTCCTGGACCACTCGGCCCATGGAGGGCGCGGCTGTTCTTTGGGGGCGGTGTGACTCGTCCCCGTCTCTTCGTGGAGCTCTGTTGCGGTTCCGCGGCAGTCACCCTCAAGCTACTCGGCGGTCGTCATGCTGTCCCGCCGATTTCCTACATGGGATCGAAGCGAGGATACGCCGTCGCCATACTCGGCGCGATGGGCCTGCGCTGCGGCATCGGCGCCGACTCCGTGCTGCTGTGCGACGCCGGGCCCTGGGCTCACGTGTGGGCTGTGCTGGCCGATGAGACGCGCTGCCACGAGGTGGCGTCCATCCTGCGGGGCTGGGCGGACGAAGACCCGCGGGAGCTTTGGGAGCGGCTGCGAGAGGAGCACCGGGGCGAGTGGGATGGGTGGAGTGCAGCAGGTACGGCGGCGTGGCTGTATGTCACGCAGCGGACGGTCTCACAACAGGAGGGGGCGGGCGG
>CAXBBB010000241.1:0-4822 GCA_963973615.1 uncultured Rhodothermales bacterium
TGGATGATGCCCAGTTGCTCGATTGACGCGGCGAGTTCGTCCAGTGCCGTTTCGTCGAAGTCGCGACGCGGCTGGTAGGGGTTGGGACGGACGTTATCTACGTCGACCTCGGCGATTCGACCTAGGTAGCGTACACGCTCCTCGAAATCGTAGAGTCGCCCACGACCGCCGCTTTTGCCGCCATCCTCGTCGGAAGCGTCGTTTTGAGCGGGAAGAAGGGCACTCAGGCCGCGGCCCAGGGCTGCTGTTTTAGCCATGTCGGTATACAATCAAAGCACCGGCGGGTGGACGCGCAGTGCGTGGAGGTCGTTAGGAAGAGGATTCTGCGGCGGGTACGTCGGTCGCTGCCGTCGTGTGGTTGATACGCGACGCACGCGGACCTTGTGGCGGTTCGGGCACATCGGGACGCGCGAGGTAGCGCTGGTTCTTGGCCAAGACCTCTTTCGCCAAACCCATGTAGTTGCGTGCGCCCAGCGAACTGGCGTCGTAGAGCAGGACGGGCATTCCAAAGGAGGGCGCCTCGCTCAACCGCACGTTGCGCTGAATGATCGTCTCGAACACCTTGTCGCCGAAATAGCGCTTCACCTCGTCGGCGACCTGGTTACTCAGGCGCAATCGGCTATCGAACATCGTCAGCAACACACCCTCGATGTCGAGGTCGACGTTGAGATGCTGGCGGACCATCTTGATCGTATTCAGCAACTGCCCCAACCCTTCGAGCGCGAAGTACTCAGCCTGCACAGGTACCAGCACACTGTCCGCTGCCGTGAGCGCGTTGAGCGTCAGCAGGCCCAAACTCGGCGGACAATCGATGACGATGAAGTCGTAGGTCCGGCGAACGCGCTTGAGGGCGTTTTTTAGAATCTGCTCACGCTCGGCCACGTCGATCATCTCAATCTCGGCGCCGACCAGGTCGATGTGCGATGGGATGAGGTCGAGAAATGGCGAGTTGGTATGCATAGCCGCCTCGTCTGCCGACACGTGGCCGATCAGGAGTTCGTACGACGACGCTTCCACGCTACGCGGCTCGATACCCACGCCCGACGTGCAGTTGGCCTGCGGGTCGAAGTCGATCAGCAGCGTCGGATGTTCGGCCGCCGCGAGCGAGGCGGCCAGGTTGACCGACGTCGTCGTCTTCCCGACGCCGCCTTTCTGGTTGGCGACCGCAATGACTTTTCCCATACCTACCGGATGTTCAGCGACTTGGACGTGACGGAGAGACCTCCGATACCCGGCGCTAAGGCACAGACGGAGACGTACAGTTCAAAGGTAAGGGGCATGACCCGGCACCCCGAGTGAAAACCAGAGCGGTTCTCCCCAACGTGTGCACACTCGGTCACCTGGCAAGTATCGGGTCACATTCCGGCTACGGCGAATCCCCGACCGTCCACGCGTGCGTTGGCTCCTCCTACCTCATCCAAACCGACGTTATAATGGAAACCGCTGATCCCTCTGCTGCGCACAAACTCGAAGCCGCCAAACGCGACCTCTCAAACAGCATTGAGCGCCTGATCGAAGAGCACCTGAGCAAGAGCGGCAAACGCGCCACGCTCGACCTCTCATTCGACGAAGGCGTCGACACCGTCGTCGAGGACACCGAGCACAATGCGACGGTTGTCGAAAGCGCCAAAGCGCTCGTCGAAAGCTTCCACGACCAGCCTGAAGTCCGCCAGTCCGGTGTTCGCGTCAAGCACGTCACCGCCATCGACTCGGACGGCGACGGGGACGCGGTCGTCAGGGTGCGCTTCGTCTACCCTCGCTGATCCACCCAACCCGCATACCTCTCTGCGACCGTGTTGCCCTTTGGCAACCGGGCGCTTTTCTTTTGGGGTTCCTCCTGCCGCATAAACCGCTTCCAGGTGGATTATCATTGTGTTTCGGTCGGTGAGGTTAACATGAACGCCACATCTCGTTCCATAGGTTTAATCCGTCACACTTCATCAGGCACTATCGCCTCTCTTATTCCCCAACCTGCATGCGCATTACGCTACTTCTACTCTTCTCGCTCATTCTCATCCCGGTTGCATCGGCACAGCTCGTTATCAACGAAATTCAGTATGACCCCGCGTCAGGGCTGAACGGAGACGCAAACGGCGATGGTACGTCCAATTTCAGTGAGGACGAATTTATTGAGATCGTCAACACCGGCGCGGCTACGGTGGACATCTCCGGGTTTACCCTCAGCGACGACGACGGTGGAGCCTTCGCATTCCCAGCTAATACGATGCTTGCTGCTGGTCGAGCGGCGGTCTTGTTTGGCGGCGGTACACCTACAGGCACTTTCGGTGGCTCGTTGGTATTCACCGACGATGGTACTATCGGCAGTGGACTTTCCAACGGTGGCGACCTAGTCGAACTGCGCGATGCTGGTGGTACCCTCATCACCTCAGTAGGCTATGGCAGTTCTGGCGCAGTTACGGGCGGAAGCGACCAGTCCATCACGCGCAGCCCCGACCTTTCCGGCGACTTCGCCGATCACTCCACCGCTGACACCGGCGACGCTAGCCTCTTTTCTCCTGGTACGCAGATCGACGGAACGGCATTCGCCGGCGGGGTGGTAGTGACGGACACGCGCGTCGCCTTCGCCGCTTCCTCGGCTTCACAAGCAGAAGGTGATGCCGGAACGTCGGCAGTCACCGTTACTCTCTCTATCACCAACCCTTCCTCGTCGAACGCCACTAACGTCACGCTTACGCGCACAGGCACTGCCGACGCCGCCGACGCTAGCCTGAGCAGCACGATGGTCACGTTTCCCGCCAACACATCCGCAGATCAGACTGTCACCATCACGGTGAACGGTGACACGGATGTGGAGGGCAACGAGGATGTTGTACTAGACATTACGACCGTCACAGGCGGAGACAACGCCGCAGCGGGCACCCCCAGCACATACACGCTCACGATCACGAACGACGACGCGCCCGCCGGCCCTAGCAATGTACTCATCAACGAGGTAGACGCTGACACCCCTGGACTCGATACAGCCGAGTTCATCGAGCTGTTTGGCACTGCTGGGCTCCCGCTTGACGCTTATGTGCTCGTCCTGTTCAACGGGTCAGACGATCAATCTTACATGGCGTATGACCTTGATGGCTTCTCCCTAGATGCGGGAGGATTCTTTGTACTCTGCGGGGATGATGCCAATGTTGCAAACTGCGACCTTGACGTAAACGCTTCGAATCTCATTCAGAATGGCGCTGACGCGGTAGCTCTCTACACCGGATCAGCCACCGACTTCCCAAATGACACCCCCGTAACTGCGGTCAACCTAGTTGACGCCATCGTTTACGACACCAATGATGGCGATGATACCGGGCTTCTGGGCGGACTTGGTCAGACGACACAGTACAACGAAGACGAGAACGGCGATAAAGACAACCAGTCTATCCAGCGCTTTGCTGACGGCTCAAACAACATTGTGACGGCCAATGCCACGCCAGGGGCTCAGAACCTGCCTGTCGAACTGACCAGCTTTACCGCGACGGCCAATGGCAACGCGGCCGAATTGCTCTGGGAGACTGCGTCAGAGACGAACAACACCGGCTTCGAAGTCCAGATGGACGCTGGCAACGGCTTCTCCCCAGTTGACTTCGTCCAGGGCGCAGGCTCGACGCTCGAAGCGCAGAGCTACAACCTCCGCGTCGCTGACCTGACTGCCGGTGGCTACCGTTTCCGCCTCAAGCAGATCGACCTCGACGGTGCGTTCGAGTTCTCGCCCGTCGTCGAACTCGCCATCGGGTCGACCGAGCCGTTTGCACTGAGCGCCGGACCCAACCCGTTCCGCCGGTCAGCCAACGTCAGCCTACAGGTGGCAGTGGCTCAGGACGTGACCGTCGAAGTCTTTGACCTGCTCGGCCGCTCGGTAGCCCGCCTGTTCGAAGGCGCGATGGACGCTGACCAGAGCCGCACGTTCTCGGTCGACGGAAGCGCGCTCGCTTCGGGCCTCTACGTCGTCCGCGCCACGGGCGAGCGCTTCACCACGACGCGCCAGATCGTCCGCCTGCGCTAGGTCAACTCGACTCAACTAAATCGATTCGCCGATGCGCCTCTTCTCCATCCCCCCAGTGGGATTGAGGCGCATCGGCGATTTTTATATCCCTCCGAGTCACACTCACACTCCACAACTCATGCGTACTACGCTACTACTCCTTGCGGCAATTCTGGTCGCACCTACGGCTTTCGCGCAGAAAGCTATCACCCTCGCTAATCCAACGAATCAGGAGCTGTTTGCAGGGTTCACTGGCGCCGGATTCTCCCCTACTCCTGCAGCTGGACAGCTTGACTCTGACGAGTTCGCCATTAGCGGGGCGTCAGACGGTGATCTCTCATTCGGAGCTACTCAGACCGCCAGCAGCGACTTCGCTCGTGGTGCTAGTGGTCCAGGTGTAACAACTGGCGGCATCTATGCCTTCACCGTCCCAGGCCAGCCTACCGTTCTTGGCGTGCAACCCGGCGGATCAGACTTGACGCCTGGGGCAATCACGGTTCGGTACGTCAACCAGACAGGAAATACGATTCTAGACCTCGCCGTCGCCTACACGATTGTTTTCAACAACGACCAAGGAAGGTCGAACTCGCTGAACTTTGCCTATACAGCCGATTGCTCAGGCGGAACAGGATCGACGTTCACCGGCGTGCCCGCGCTGAACTTCACCACTCCTGAGGCTGCTGGAGCCGATCCGGCATCTTCTATCGGCGGCGTGGCTCGCTCGAACACGTTCACTGCAATCAACATCCCCAACAATCAGACCTTCTGCATCCAGTTCCAGATCGACGATGTCGCTGGCAGCGGATCGCGCGATGAGGTAGGCATCACTGACAT
>CAXBBB010000242.1:0-4807 GCA_963973615.1 uncultured Rhodothermales bacterium
CCCCACCGCGTCTGCCTGCGCAGGTCCATCACCCAATAAAACGCGCCCAGGCACAACGCCGCCTGGCCTGCCGTGAAGACAGCATACGACGGCGTCCACAGCGCTTTGTTGAGCGGCAGAATCCAGCTCCAGCAATAGCCGATCACCAGCAGCCCGAAGCCACCGACGAATAAGCCGAGCGCCTTTCTCAGATCGGTACGCTCGGACGCGAGCACATCGCCCGCCCAGCAGCCGAGCAGCGTCGTTCCGATGGCGGGGAGCGTCGAGAGCAAGCCTTCGGGGTCCCACATGCGGTCGGCTCCGGTCCATAGGTGATCGGGCGTCAGAATGAGCCGGTCGAGCCACGCCGAGAGCGTCGCCTCGGGTACATCAATCATTCCTGCGCCGAAGTCGGGAACGGGAATGAAGACGAGGGCCAGCGCATAGGCGACCAGTCCGACGCCGACGGTCCAGTAGCGCCCCTTTTGAGAGACGAAGAGGTAGAACAGCGTTGCCGCGAAATAGCAGATCGCGATGCGCTGGAGGACGCCCAAGATGCGCATCCGCTCGAATCCGCGGATGCCGTCGAGAGCGCTGCCCTCGGTGCCGACGAACGGAAACCACGCCATCAGAATACCCAGCCCGAACAGCCATAGCGCACGCTTCGCCGCCTTACCGACGAGCGGACCCCGATCGTCGCCTCGCAGCATGCGCGTCCGGTAGGCGAAGACGATAGCGACCCCGACGATGAACAGGAAGAACGGAAACACCAGATCGGTCGGCGTCCACCCGTGCCAACTCGCGTGGCGCAGCGGCGGATAGATCGACGCCCACGTGCCCGGGTTGTTGACGAGGATCATGCCGACGATGGTCGCCCCTCTGAACGCGTCGAGCGAAGCCAATCGCTTGCGCTTCGTCGTGGGGGCTTCTAGCGGAAGCGTGGGAGTGGGCGGCGGAGGGGTTACCATCAGCGGACAGGTGAAGTCGCCGCAAAGGTAGTCACGCCAGCCAATGCCATGCGATCCACGTCACACCAGGCCACGCGACCAATACGTCGAGCACCACGCTATCGTAGCGGTGAACAGGAAGCCGGCGGGCAATCAGCACGATCAAGACCAATGCGCCGCCCGCATCGACGACACCGAGTGTCGACTGCCCGGCTATCCAGCCAGCGGCACCGCTGGCTATCGCTGCTCCACCTGCTAGCACCAGGATGAATCGCCGCAACGTGGACGCACTCAGGCGAACCGCCCACGTCGGTACCCCCGCAGCAGCATCGCCCGCGCGGTCCGGCCAGTCGAGCGCCATTGCATTGGCCGCGTAGAAGAGCATCCGCCCGAGCATCAACGCAGCGGTACCATCCGGAATCTGCTCCCATTCGATCATCGGCAAACCGACGACGGCAGCGCTCCACACGAATCCGATCAGAAAGGGCTTGGCTCGGCCGAACCGCTTGATTCGCCACCGCCCCGGCAGCGCATACGCCAGTCCGATTGCACCAATGCCTACGCCCCCCAGCAGCACGCCGACCGATACCCACAGCGCTGCGCCCATCGCGACGACTGCTAAAGCGACACCGAGCATCCACACGACTCTTCGGTAACGCGTCATCCACTCGCTGCGGCGGCGGTCATTTATCGAGTCTTCGGGCGGTGCCACCAGTCGCTCGGCCAGATAGGCCGCCCAGGCGCCACTCCCCAGCGCGACGATCAGCGCAGGGTCAACTGCCATGCTCCACAGCGCCGATGTACCGAGCAGACCGCCCGTCGCGACTATCGGAACGGCCAGATGCAGCGCCGCCACACCCTCTACGAGCATCGTATAACGTGACGAGGGCGAAAGATCAGACACGCATAAAGGTACGATTGCAGGCTTTTCGCGGACGCTACTTGGGCAGGCAGAAGACTGCGGGGTACCTTGCATATACGCCTTGAAAAGCGCTTCCAATACTCGAATCCAATTTCTCGTTTTCACATGCAGCCTACACCGGCCCTCCGTCAGCACCTCTCTTCGCTCGGACTCGACGCATTCTCCTCGGTCCATTACAACCTGCCCCAGGCCGCACTTATCGAGCAGGCGGTGTGCCGAGGCGAAGGCGAGTTGAGTGCCCACGGGGCCTTGGTCGTCCAGACGGGCGCACATACGGGACGCTCTCCCAAGGACCGTTTCGTCGTCGACGACCCCCAGACCACCGACACCGTCGGCTGGGGCTCTATCAACCGTCCGGTCAGCGAAGAAGTGTTCGACGGCCTACTTGCCAAAATGCAGGCGTTCGCCAAAGACAAAGAAGTATTCGTCGTCGACGCGATGGCGGGGTCGGATGAGCGGTACCAGTTGCCAGTCCGTGTAATCGCCCAGAAAGCGTGGCACGGGGCGTTTGCGCACAACATGTTTCGCCAGAACCCGGACGGCTCGTCGCCGACGCATGGCATCGACAGCGAAGGGCGCCTTCCGTTTACCGTCGTCGACCTGTGCGAGTTCGAAGCCGATGGCGAGGCCGATGGCGTACGCTCGAGCGCCTTCGTCATCCTCCATTTGGCCCGCCGGCTCGTCCTCATCGGCGGAACGCACTACTCGGGCGAGATCAAGAAGTCGATCTTTTCGGCACTCAACTATCTGCTCCCCGACTACGGCGTACTCCCGATGCACTGCTCGGCTAACACGGGCGACGGTGCAACAGCAGTCTTCTTCGGGCTCTCCGGCACAGGCAAAACGACGCTTTCCGCCGATGCGAGCCGTACGCTCATTGGCGACGATGAACACGGCTGGAGCGACCACGGCGTCTACAACTTCGAAGGCGGCTGCTACGCCAAGACGATCCGCCTCTCGGCTGAGGGCGAACCCGAAATCTTCGCCACGACGCGCCGCTTCGGTAGCATCATCGAGAACACGCACCTGGACGCCCAGCGCGTACCCGACTTCGAGAATGATTCGATCACAGAAAATCTCCGCGTCAGCTACCCGCTCGACTTCATTCCGAACGCGTCGGATGATGGGCAGGCAGGCGTCCCCGACCACGTCATCTTCCTGACCGCCGACGCCTACGGCGTGCTCCCGCCCATCTCGTCGCTCACGTCTGAGCAGGCGCAGTACCACTTCCTGAGCGGCTACACGGCCAAAGTCGCCGGGACCGAGGCGGGCGTCAAAGAGCCGCAGGCCACCTTCAGCGCGTGCTTCGGCGAGCCGTTTATGGTCCGCAAGCCGCAAGACTACGCCCGGATGCTCGCCGAACGAATCGAGAGCAGCGGCGCCAAATGCTGGCTCGTCAACACCGGCTGGACCGGTGGCCCCTACGGAACGGGCAACCGAATTCCGCTCAGCTATACGCGCGCTATGGTCAACGCCATTCTACGCGGCGACCTGAACGACGTGTCTACGACGCCCGACCCATTCTTTGGCCTCAACGTCCCCGACGCCGTTCCCGGCGTGCCCAACGAACTGCTCCGCCCGCGTGCTACCTGGTCTGATGTGAACGCCTACGATGCTCAGGCGCACAAACTGTTCGAGATGTTCACCACCAACTTCGAGAAGTTCGCAGGCGACGTATCTGCCGACGTAGCCGAAGCCGCTCCCGCCGACGGCGCCAAAGTCTAGCGGCGTTCGAAATCGTTCAGGACCGAGAGGGCTGTGCCGTTACTAGTGAACGGCACAGCCCTCTCGATATACCTGATATCGCACACACCCCAAGCAGGTAACTAACTGGCGCTGCCCCACCTTACATCCTCAAACGGGAAGCCGTGGGTCATCCATAAATGCAAAAAAGCCGCGCCGTTTAAACGGCGCGGCTTTTTTGGCTTGGTGCCCGCGAGAGGACTCGAACCTCCACGACCTTGCGATCACTACAACCTGAATGTAGCGCGTCTACCAGTTCCGCCACGCGGGCAGCATGGTTTCCGACTCGGCACAGGCTTCGTCGGCTGGTAGCAACCGGATCCGACTTGCAAGACGGACTCCGGCTGTGCTCCCTCGGCTGGACTCGAACCAGCGACACCCTGATTAACAGTCAAGTGCTCTAACCAACTGAGCTACGAGGGAAGGGTGCTCATTTCTGAGCGGCCTTTATGATACCAATGTTTCTGGCCCGTGCGCAAGCCGTCTCTTTCTATTTCAGATGAAGCCGCACCATTCGTGTCACGGATGCGACGGATGGATCGCGCCGTCGCGCACCGTGTTTACGTCTGCTCCTCACCTTTCTCCTTTCCCGACTTCTATGCGCGTCGCGCTCCTGCCTGTTCTTCTGCTCTTACTCCTGACCGCGTGCGGCGAACCCGAAGAGGCGCCCGAAGCGACTGCTATCGGAGGTGTCGAAGAGGTCAACCCGACCCTCCTCGAACTGATTGGATCGGACCCCCAGTTCTCGGTTCTCAACACGGCCGTCCGCGCAACCGGTCTGGATGAATCGCTCCAAGACGCCGAGACCACTCTGACGCTTTTCGCACCGACCAATAGCGCGTTCAACCAACTGCCTGCTGGAACGATCGACACGCTCATGACGCCTGGACAGCGGGAGACGCTGCGCAACATTCTCCTCCACCACCTGATCGATGGCAAAAACTTTGCGACCGATGCCATTACCGCTGGGCAACTGACGACTCTGCTGGGTGATGTCGTCCCGGTGACGGTCGAGAGCGAGGGCACTGTGATCCGAATCGACGACGCCACGATTCAGGCCCGCGATCTGGAAGCCTCGAACGGCATCATCCACGTGATTGACCGCGTGATGCTTCCGCCCGCAGCGGCGGCTGAGCCAGACGACGAACTGTAACGGTCCGGTCGAGTGTCGGCGCTAGGGGCAGAGGTCCGTTCGCCGACACTCACCATACTCTCT
>CAXBBB010000243.1:0-4807 GCA_963973615.1 uncultured Rhodothermales bacterium
TCGCCCCTACATTTACGGTGGAATCGCATTGCGGAATTGCCGGACCTCTTTCTGATCGCACATGACCGAAAACTCCGACCTGCTCGCCGTCGAAACGCGCGTCGAGGACAAACGCGAGTCCATCGCGAGCGGCAACTCGTCGCCCGATCCGGCGCGTAAGGCGTCGCGATTCAGTCCCGAGTGGCAGCGGCGGCTGTTTCTGGCCGGACTGCTCGGGGCGACGATCGTGATCGTGCTGGCCGTAGTGGCCTATCCGTTTCTGTACAACGCCGTCTTGTCGTTGTCGAACATGAACCTGTACCACATCCGCGACTGGGACGTGATCGGTTTTCAGCAGTATTGGGCCGTCGTGCAAGAGTCGGCGTTTTGGTCGGTCTTGGTCAAAACTCTGATCTGGACCGCTGTCAACGTCGTCTTTCACGTCGGGTTGGGCGTGATGCTGGCCGTCGTGTTGCACCAGAAGTTTGTCAAAGGCAAAGGCGCGTGGCGCATCCTGCTGATCCTGCCGTGGGCGCTGCCTCAGTACATCACCGCGCTGACGTGGCGCGGCATGTTCAACGCCGAGTACGGCGCGATCAACCTGGCGCTGCAGCAGTTTCTAGGCTTAGGCCCCGTCTCGTGGCTGACCGACCCCGTCAACGCCTTTATCGCCGCGATCCTGACCAACGTGTGGTTGGGCTTCCCGTTCATGATGGTCGTCGCGTTGGGCGCGTTGCAGTCGATTCCGGGCGAACTCTACGAAGCCGCCGATATGGACGGCGCGAGTGCGTGGGCGCAGTTCTGGAATATCACCGTCCCGCTCATCCGCCCCGTCATGATCCCGGCGATCACGCTCGGAACGGTTTGGACGTTCAACAACATCAACGTCGTCTGGCTCGTGAGCAACGGCGGCGAGCCCAACGATCAGACGCACATCCTCGTCTCGTACGTCTACGAGGCCGCTTTCTCGATGTATAGGTTCGGCTGGGCGGCGGCGCTGTCGCTGATCATCTTTGCGATCCTGTTCATGTTCACCCAGGTCCTGCTCAAGAAGACGAACGCGACCGAGGCCGCGTACTGAGTAGGAAACACCAGGAGGGTTGGGGTCAACGCTCAAGAGGCTATCGTGGGGAGAGCTGCGGATCAGTAACCGCTTTATAGACCTCATATGCTGAAATGCATTGCATTTCCCTGGCGAGCGACACGCTTCAAGCATCCATTTCTACAACCGATTCTCCGTCTATTAGCGTGCTGTGACGAGCACTCTCTAAGTAGACTTCCTACCAGTAGAACGGCATAGTAGTCCCATCACGCGTCGCTTTCCGTGGCAGCACGCGCAACCGCTGTGTGGCGTTAGTTTGTCTTTTTCTTTAGCGCTTGGAGGTAGGGAAAGGGGGCTTGTATTGGGTGGTTCCTGATGTGTCTTGGTATAATGTGGTAACATGGCGACCCGGGAGATGGGGTGCCGCTGCCTTGAACCCATTCCATGATGCGACTCTTATTGGCCCGATTGCGCTGTTCCTCTCTAGGACTCGCTTTGGTGTGGGGCGGCATTCTCGTTCTCGGATGTCCGCTAATTGCACAGGCACAGTCCGATGGGGCTTGGGTAGTCACTCCCGCTCGCTTCGAGCAGTCGATGAGTATGACCGCGGCGGTGACTATAGAGGGGGCAGCTCGTGGTGCTGGGGCAGATCAACTGGTAGCCTTCGTTCGTGTCGACGATACCCTTGAGGTAAGAGGCGTCGTGACGCCGCAGCAGGCCGGAGGCCGCCCCGTGTTCTTCCTGACGATCTATGGTAATGCGACCGACGAAGGTAGGGCCTTAGTGCTGAAGTACTACGACGCGTCCGAAGCACAAACGACTCGTCTCTCAGCAGGAGCATCGTTTTCCGCAGATGCCGTATTGGGCTCGCCTGGGGAGCCGCTGTTGCTCGTTGCGCCTGGTGGAGGCAGTCAGGACCCGCTCGACTGGGTGGTCGACCCTGCGGCGTTTGATCAATCGATGACTGTTACGGGGGCTTTGCGCCTCGACGGGCAGATTACGTCGTCTACCGGGGCCAGCGGCGGGTCATCCGTGCGACGGAGATCGGTGCGTGGCAGCTTTCGTCGGGGGTGAGGTGCGCGGACTGGCACGAGCGCAGCAGGTGGGAGACCAGGCGCTTTTCTTTCTCACCGTCCATGGAAGCGCTACCGGCAATGATTCGCTACAGGTGACCTTCCGTGCAGCCGGAGACGGGGGCACTTCGGTACCGCTGGCTGAAACGCTCGTCTTCCGGTCAGACGCCTGGACCGGCGGCACCACCACGTCCGGAGCGGCCGACCAGGAGATTGGTCTGCCTCATGTTGCCGTACAGCCCAACCCGGCGCGAGGCGCGACTCGGCTTGCCCTCGACCTTCCTGTGTCCGACGTCGCCGCTGTCAGCATAAGCGATTTGCTGGGGCGCGAAGTGCGCCGCATTCCGCCCCAACTGCTCGGTGCCGGAATGCACCGCCTTCCGCTCGACGTGTCAGGGCTTCCGCCCGGTCTCTACGTCGTCCGCGCAACGCTGTCTTCTTCCTCGTGCACCACGTCGCTCGTCGTACTCGAATGAGCGTCGGCTCTTTCCTCTCGTTCTCAGCCTCTACGTGTCTTTCATCCCCCGCCCGACTATGAAGCCCCTCGCCCTGGCTGCCGTACTACTCGGCCTCGTCGCTCCCGCTCATGCCCAGCAGGTGCAGAATGTCGTTGCTTCCACAGGCACCTACGAGGACAAGATCGAACTCACGTGGACAGCGCCTGCAGACGACTCAAACGTCTGGGAGTACCACATCGGTAGGGGGGGGACACAGGCGGAAGCCCTCAACGATACGCTGGCCATTGTTGCGGTAGCGGGAGGGCCAAACTACACCTTTACCGATACATGGGGAGCTCGAGCGGTGTACTGCGTGATGCCGCTGCGGACGGACAGAACCCGCGCAGGTGGTGGATGTGCAACCGGCTTTGCCACGGTGCGTGCGCCAGAAGGCGTCGTCGCGACGGACTACACCCTCAAGGACCGGGTCGAGATCACGTGGGAAGACCGCTCCGACGCCGAAGATGCCTACCTGATCACGCGCAGCGGCGATGTGTTGAAGTGGCTGCCGGCAGACGCGACCTCGTTCGTAGACTCAACCGCTCGCCCGGGGGGGGATCAGTACTGCGTGGCCGCCCACAACAGAGACCTGGGCATCGGATCCCTAAGCGTGTGCGACGAAGGATCGCTCGGTGGCATCGATGCTCCCCAAGACGTCCAGGCGACCGACGGGACGCGCCCCAATGACGTCCTCATCACGTGGCGCGACGTATCCAAGACCGAATCAGGATTCATTATCTATCGAGACGGGGACAGGTTGGCATTGGTTGAACCCAACGTCAAGGAGTACGAGGACACCACCGCACAAGAGCGGGTCGAGTATACCTATTGCGTCGCCACTACGCAGTCTAACAGTCCGGGAGAGCCGTCGGGAAGCACGTGCGATGTGGGCCGGCGCAACGACCTAGCCAGGCCGGTCCAACTCGTGATCGACGGCACGACGCACGACGACAAGATCACGCTGGACTGGGTCGACGTGGAGCCTCAGGAGGACGGGTTCGCCATCGTGCGGTCGAAGGATGGAGGAGCGGGAGATACACTCGCGATTACGAATCCCAACGCGACCGGCTTCTCGGACCCGACGGCCGAGCCGGGACACACGTATCGTTACTGCGTCAGCGCCGTCACCCGGTGGGGGGCGAGCAGCGAGGCGGCGTGCGTCGAAGGACAGCGGGTCTACGTCGTGGCGCCGTCCAAAGTCGCGGCCAGTGACAGCACGGCAGAGGACCAGGTCGCGATCTCGTGGCAAAACCGCAGTACGACGGCCCAGTTCTTTCGCCTCTACCGTGACGGCATGCCCTTCACCACGACACCCATCGGAACGCTCTCGGCGGTCGACACCTTGATCGGGACCGATGTCCGTCACGAGTACTGCGTAACGGCCGTGACGATCTACTCGACGGGAAACATGGCGGCGGCTTCGCTGGGCGAGGACGTACCACTCGTGCCTAGATCTGTGGTAGATGCTCAGCTGCCAAGGCTGAGCAGCCGTGCCCGTTTCGACGAACAGGCGGTACTGGCAGCGCTGGGCGTCTCGGGAGGTACGCTTCGAGAGTCTACGCAAGCCTGCGACCAGGGCAGTCGCAAACTCGCGCCCGCCTCGCGCGTCGCAGCCGACGACGATGTACAGGATGGCTTCACGACCGTCACGTGGGAGGACAACGCCAAAATAGAGGCTGGATATCGAGTTTATGCGACAGCAGAGGGCACCAGCGACCGCACGCTCCTGGCTCACCTCAAACCCAATCGGACCGAGTACGTCCACCGCACCGGGCAGGCTGGCGTGGCCTACCGCTACGAAGTGGTAGCCTATGACGCGGCTATGCCGGGATGTTCTGCAGCCGCCTCCGCGCCGACGATGCCAGAGGGCTGCGAGTCGCGAGCGAGCGGCGACCAGGGGCGGCGCTCATTGGCCATGCCAACCGATGTGCGCGCCAGCGACGGCGCCGACGAGATCTACATCGACATCGAATGGACCGATAACTCCACGGCCGAAACGGGCTACCGCATCCTCCGGGACGATGCGCCGATTGCGACGGTTGCCGCAAATGCGACTACGTATCGGTTCGGGGCCGGGATAATCGGCTACCTGCAACCCTCACGCTACACGGTTCAGGCATTCGATGGGTATTCCGATACCGCTTCTGGCCAAGGCTTTTCGCTACCGGCATCCGACTCTGGCTTCGTAGCACTCAACGCGCCGCGGGCTTTCAATG
>CAXBBB010000244.1:0-4780 GCA_963973615.1 uncultured Rhodothermales bacterium
TGTCGTAGACGAACAGTTCGTAGCCAGTGGTGGCGGTGTTGGCACTGAAGTAGAGTTTGCCGCCGTAGACGGTCAGGTTCTGTGGGGAGCTATGGTTGATGTTGCCCCACTGGTCGGTGCCAGCGTAGACGTCTGCAGCGAGCGAGGCCTCTCCAGTGGCGCTGTCGTAGACGAACAGTTCGTAGCCAGTGGTGGCGGTGTTGGCACTGAAGTAGAGCTTGCCACCGTAGACAGTCAGGTGCTGAGGCGAGCTGCTGTTGATGTTACCCCATTGGTCGGTGCCAGCGTAGACGTCTGCAGCGAGCGAGGCCTCTCCGGTGGCGCTGTCGTAGACGAACAGTTCGCTGCCAGTGGCGGCGGTGTTGGCCCTGAAGTAGAGCTTGCCGTCATATACCGTCAGGTACTGGGGTAGGCTACTGTTGACGCTGCCCCACTGGTTGGAGCCGGGGTACACGTCGGCGGCTAGTTCAGCAGTTTGTGCGCGCGCAGAGGGGAGGGTGAGCAGTCCGAACAGCGCGAGGAGAAGTAGGCCGAGCGAACGGTAGAGCAGTAGCGGAGACATCATGGCGCGTGAAGCGAACAAACAGATGGGATCAAGCCGAGAGGCAAACCGACAGCCAGACAGATACTGTCTAGTGACCACTCGGAGCGCGCCCAGTATACCTCTATTCGCTTCCTACCAGGTATAGGCGGGAACGTCGAAATCAATCAATTCCACGTGACGAAAAGCGAATCGATGTAACGACTATGTATCGCATTTAAGGTGGAGTCTCAGGTTCGTATACCCTTTAGGGGCGGGGTACAGAGTCCAATCCGTTAGAGCGCCTAGTAAAACTCAGCATGGTAGGCGTGATCGAGCGAGTGGACGCTGGCCGAGGTGCGCGAAGCAGGCGTACCGTGAGCCACGGCGATACAGCGTAACCCAGGCCAGCGTTCACGCAGCCGTTCGCAGCCCGCGAGGAGCTCTTAGTTTCTCGTCGCCAGCGACTGTAGCTGAGAGGGACCGTTGCAACCCGTCACTTATCTAGCAATGGTTAGGAGCTCGAGGAAAGGGGACAGCGTGGTCGCGTGCGAAGCCTTCCTTTGGGGCACACCGTCGGTTCTCTCTCTACAGCGCACTCCCGATCAGTGCGAGTAGCAAGATGCCGCCGCCAATAATGCCCACGGCTGTCAGTGCCCGCGACGCCCGCATCTGGTCTTGCTCGTAGGCATCACCGCCGCCAGGGCGTCCTTCGAGTCCATCCATATAACGAGCTGCCGTGACGCGCGGCGCATAGTCGGCTCCGAGCGAGGTCGAGATGTCGCGGGCGATCTGGTCGAGCCAGAACGTCGTCAGGTCGCGGTTGATCGTCTGATCCGCCGTACCGAGGGGACGGAAAGCGGTCGTAACCGTCACCGTTCGGTCGCGCGGGTTGGTGCGGACCGAGACGCGCATCAGCAGTTGGTCGAGCACGTACAGGTCGGTCGGCAGGTTCTGGCGCTCGTGGACCGACCGGAGCAGTGTGTAATCGCTCTGAACCAAGCCACCCGCCGGGTCGACGAGTCCGACATCGAGCCCGTACGCCCTCAGCACGTCGGATGCGGCACGGACGATCTCGTCACGCTCCCTATTGACCTCGAATGTCGCCGCTTCGATGGGTAGGTTGGCAGGCGGCACGCTCGACAGGTTGGGCGGAACGCAGGCGGGCAACAAACAGAGGAGTAGGAGGCCGGAGAGCAGACGCACGAGCAAGCGGGAAAGGGGAGGCAGGTAAGATCGTCAAGGATTGTGCCATGGGGGAAGCCTGCATGCTGCGCGTCCGTACGACCCTTTTCCTCCAGTCCTTCCGCCCGTGCGCGTCTCGTACCGCGACAGCTACTACGTCCCGCTTCCCGACGGCCATCCGTTTCCGATGGGCAAGTTTCGTGCGCTGCACCAGTTGCTGCTCGCCGAAGGGTTGCTCCGTCCGTCCGACGTGATTGCGCCGCGCGAGGCCGAGTGGGGCGACCTGCTGCTCGTCCACACCGACGACTACCTGCGCCGCTTCGCCTTGGGGGAGTTGACGCGCCAGGAGGAGCGCAGGTCGGGGCTGCCGTGGTCGCCCGCGCTGGTGCACCGCTCGCGCGTGGCGGTTCAGGGCACGATCAACGCCGCGCTGATGGCGCTCGAAGACGGCATCGCGGCTAATCTCGCCGGAGGCACGCATCACGCCATGCCGGGTCACGCCGAGGGGTTCTGCCTGTTCAACGACGTAGCCGTCGCCCTGCGCGTGCTGCTACGATCCGCTTGGATCGGCCGCGCGTTGGTGATCGACTTGGACGTGCATCAGGGCAACGGTACGGCCCACGCATTTGCCCAAGACGACCGCGTGTACACCTTCTCCATGCACGGCGCCAAGAACTACCCGTTCGCCAAGCCGCCCTCGACGCTGGATGTAGACCTGCCCGACGGCACGAGTGATGCGACATATTTAGCCGAACTGCGCCACCATCTGCCCATCGTGCTCGCATCCGGACCGTTCGACCTCGTGTTCTACCTCGCCGGAATCGACGTGCTCGAAGGCGACCGCTACGGACGGCTGTCGCTGACGCCCGGCGGCGTCTCAGGGCGTGATCGCTACGTCATCCAGAGCATCCGAGATGCTGGAATCCCGCTCGTCTTGCTCCTGTCCGGTGGATACGCCGACTCGCCCGAGCAAACGGCGGAGTACCACGCCATAAGCCACCGCGAAGCCGCGCGCGTGTTCGGAGGGTAGCTAGCGGGCGATGTCGTCTCGCCACAGCGTCGCGCCCCAGGCCAGCGCCGACGCCAGAAACAAGATGCCGGACGCCAGAACAGGTACACCACCTTGGATCGCGTCGAGCCACACGTCGCCGAGCGTCGAGCCGGGACGTACTTCAAGTTCGAGGGCGAGGTTGGCCGCCACGTGCTGATAGTTGCCCACCAATGCGCTGATCGCGATGAGCGCCAGCAGGACACGCGCAGTTGAGGCCATGGCGGGGCGAAATCGGATCAGCCCAACGGCGAGCAGCCCCAGCCCACACGCAACAGTGGGAATCCACTGGATCCACGTCTCGAAGTGCGAAATCAGCACCATCTCGACAGCCGTCACGCCAAACACGAACGCCGCCGCTCCGAGCAGAAACCTACGGTAACGCTCGGCAGCAGACGGCACCTCGCTCGGAGTCACTGAACCGCCAGGTAGGTCGCGACATCGGCGCGCTCTTTGTCGGTCATCATCGGCGCCAGAGCGTCCATGAACTGCTCTTGCGAGTCAAACGGACGCGCGTCGATCAGCGTCTGCGCTTCGGTTTCGTCGACGCCGGGAAGCTGAGCCAGCGTAGCGGCATCGCTTGCGTTCATGTCGATCGGGACGAAGACGTACTGCTCGTAGCCCGCGATCACGTCGGCGTCGACGTACTTGGCCATCTCGCGGCGGAACTGCGTGATGCTCGCGTAGGGGCGGTACTCGTCGAACTCGTGCGCCATCCGGTCGCCAACGCCGGGGACGGTCTTGAACTCGGCATCGGTGGCCGTATTGAGGTTGATCTTGGTCGTCGGTGCGGCCTGCTCGATAGTCGGCTCGACAGGATCGGCGATGCTGTCGGGATCGACGGGAGGCGCATCGTTGGAGCAGGCGGCAAAGGTCAGGACGAAGGCGAGCAGAAGCAGGCGCATGGCAGAAGAGATGGAAAAGAGAAGCGTCCAACTTATTGCATTTCTCCCCCGTCTGCTGTCGATGGTCTGCGAGAACACTGTGCAGAACGCATCAGCGAGCCGCGTCACACGAGCGTGCCGCCGTCCTGCTGGATGACCTCGCCGGTCAGGTAGGTGTTGCGGCTCGACAGAAGCCACGCCGCAAGTTCGCCTACCTCGCTCGCGTTTCCGGTGCGTCCGAGTGGCGCGAAGGATTTGTAGGCGTCGACGAAACGCGGTGGAATCGTGTTCGCCAGGTCGGTTTCGACGACGCCGACGGCGATGCCGTTGCACAGGATGCCCAGCGCGCCGCCTTCACGGGCAACGCCTTTTACGAAGCCGACGCTTGCCGACTTGGTGACGGCGTAGGGCACGCCCGCCGGAGCCGTCCGTGTGCCTGCAATCGACGTGACCGCAACCATTCGGCCCGACCGCTGACGCGCCATCTGTTGATACACCGGCTTGCCGACGTTATACAACCCGCCGACGTTGACGCGTACCAACTCGTCCCAATCGTCGTCGGGCAGGCGCAAGAACAGATTGCCCCGGTTGATGCCCGCATTGAGAACGAGTCCGTCGATCCGGCCGAACGCGTCGATGACGTGAGCAACCAGGTCAGCAGAGGCTTGACGGTCGCCTACGTCCGCTTTGATCGCGAGAGCGCGTCGTCCGTGCGACTCGATAGCGGCGACTGTTTCGGCTGCGGCTTCCTCGTTGGATCGGTAGCAGAACGCTACGTCGGCGCCTTCGCGCGCAGCGATGTCGCAGATGGCGCGTCCGATGCCGCGTGAGCCGCCGGTGACGAGAATGCGAGAGCCTTCGAGAAGCATAGAGACGAGGTCGAGGAGTCGAAGCGGTCGAAGCTACGGGAAGGGCAGCGGGCAGGGTGCACCGGTTGCGCAACGCACACGAGCTTCGTCCGGGGCTGAGCGTGTCGGCTAGTACTCGCGCCACCGTCGTCACTGTCGGAATGGCGCTGCTCGTCGCGAGCCTTCACACGGCCCAGGCGGCGCGCGCGAGTCCGGCGCTATCGCTGCGGGCAGAGTAGGCGGCGCTGCTTCTCCCTCCGCCTCTGGTCATCGCGAGCGCAGCGTGGCGATCTCC
>CAXBBB010000245.1:0-4770 GCA_963973615.1 uncultured Rhodothermales bacterium
ATCGTGCTGCTGCGTAGCGTGCGCAAGCGAGAGGCGCGGATCCGACCTGCCGTATAGGCGCGTAGTCAGACCCCGACGAGTTGGAAAGTCGACCCTTTTCCGGGCAGCTTCTGCACCTGGATGCGAACCGGGAACGCGTCTTTCATCTCTTCCAGGTGCGTGACGACGAGGATCTTGTCGAAGTCGTCCTGGACCGTGTTGATCGCCTGGATCAACCGTTCGATGCCCTGAGCATCCTGCGTTCCGAAGCCCTCATCGATGACGAGCGTGCGGATCTGGACGCCCGCGCGTTCGGCGAGCAACTGGCTGAGGGCGATGCGCAGCGCAAAGTTGACGCGGAAGGCTTCGCCACCCGAAAATGTCTCGTAGGGCCGCATGGCGCCCGTGCTGTCCGAGATCGTGATGTCGAGCGTTTCTGCCGTACCGCCGCCCTGCTTGTCGCGCAGCGTCTCCAGCCGCACCGACATCGTCCCGTCCGACAGCTTGGCGAGCAGGTCGTTGGCGCGATCCTCGATCTCGGGTAGCGTCTGCTCGATGATGAGCGACTGAATGCCTTTAGGTCCAAACGCCGTGCGCAAATGGCGGTAGAGCGCCGTCGTCTCGTCGCTTTGGCGCGCTTTCTCGCGGTTTTCGGCCAGCGCCTTGCGCTCGTTGGACAACCGCTCCAACTGCGCCCTCGTGACGGCCAATCGGCTCTCGGCTTCGGTCAACTCGGCTCGGCGCTGAACGACGAGCTTTCGCGCTTCGGCCAATGCTTGTTCGGCAGTGGAGAGGTCGTCGCTCAGCGTGCCGAAGGCGTCTAACCGCTCGACGTATCCCGCTATCTGCGTCGCGACTTCGCTGGCTTCCGCCTGTAAGCGCTCGTGGCGCTCGGCTAGAGTGGGACGCACGTCGCGCGCTCGGGACAAATGGTCGAGGCGCGTCGGCGCAGCCGTGAGACGACGCAGCGTATCGGCAACGGTGCGGGCGCGCTCGGGGTCGTAGCCTAGATCGGCACGCGCGGATTTCAACTGCTTGATCTCATCGGGTCGCCCTCCCAGCAACCCGTCTGTCTGGGCCACCAAGTCGGCGTGATGCTGCTCAAGTTGAGCTTTTTGCTCGGTCAGCCGGTCACGTCGGAGGGCTTGCTCGTCGAGTTCGGCCAATCGGCGCTGCGCTTGGTCCAGCCCGGCGGCGGCTTCGCGGGCCTGTGTCAGCCGCTGCGGGTCGAACGCCAGCTCCTGCCGCTCTCGGTCGACACGCTCCAGCATTCGCCGAGCGTCGGGCGCATATGTGTCGGCTTTCAGCTGTTCGGACGCCTCGCGCGAAGTTGCGCGCAGTTCATCCAGCCGCGCGCGCTTCTCGGCCAGGCTCTTCTGCTGCTCCTGCAACCGGGCGACCGTCAACACGGCGTCAGCCGCCTGTTGCTGACGTGTTTTCGCCTCTTTGAACCGCTCTCGCAGTTCCAAAATGCGCTCTCCCATGACTTCCGACTCTTCGGACTGCGCCGCGATCTGCTCCCGAATGGACACACGCTCGGCCAGCAACTCGCTGTCGACGTGTCGGCGATGATCGTCCGTCAGTTCGGTCCCGCACGTCGGGCACGTAGCGTCCTGCGTCTCGCGGATGGTGATGCGGCGCTGGTCGAGCGCGTCGATTTCGCGCTTGAGTGCATTGATCTGCGCGTCGATCTCGGATTTGCGGTCGCGCGCTTCGATGCCGCGCTGCTGAACTTCGGCGAGATGGGCTTCCAACTCAGCCTGCCCAGTCGCGCCCTGCTTGGCCTCTGCAAGCTGGCGCTCCAGACTGCGCCCGGCTGCCAATTGCTCAACCAACTCCGACGCTGCATCCGCCGACTGACGAACCAGCGTCTCTAGCCGGTCGTGCTCGCGCTCCAACGTGCGCTCGGCCTGCCGCTTGCGATCGTCCAGATCCGACGCCTTGCGCTCGAGATCGAGCAGCCGGTCGCGCTCGGTCTGCGCGGCGAGTGCCTGCTGAACCCGGCGCTGCGTCTCGTCGCGCGAGGACAAAGCACGTGTCAGATCGGCGATGCGGTCGGTTGTGCGCGAGAGGTCGGATGCCGCTTTGTCGACGGCGCGTGTGTGCTCGCTGTTTAGCTGGTCGATCTCGCGTTGAAGAGCGGAAACCTGAGAGTCGAGAGCGGATGCTTGAGCCGCTTGTTCAGCGAGTTGGCCTTGCTCGGTTTGCGCCGACGCATGATCCGAAGCATCCTG
Source organism: uncultured Rhodothermales bacterium (assembly GCA_963973615.1). Lineage (GTDB taxonomy): Bacteria > Bacteroidota > Rhodothermia > Rhodothermales > BA12 > CAXBBB01. The sequence goes on from CAXBBB010000245.1 coordinate 2,214, forward strand.
TTCAATCTGCTCAGCCTGAGCGATCAGCGCGTCGGCTGCGTCGAGGCTGTGTTTGGTGTCGGCGAGGTCAGCAGCGAGGCGGTCGGCGCGCGATTGGGCTGCTTCGCGGTCTTTGGTCAACGCGTCGCGTTCGGCGCCACGTACACGCAATGCTTCGACTCTGCCGACGTATTGCTGCGCATCAATCTCCAATGCGGCGACTATATCCGTCAATTCGCTCTTGCGCGCCGCCATCGTCGCCTGCTCCTCTTCGAGCCGAGGCACAGCCGCAAGTTCGTTTTCCAGCCGCTCGCGCTCGCGCTCTAAGAACTCTGCTTCCTTGCGCGCAGTTTTGGCCCGCTCTCCTGCTCTTTCGGCCAGCCTATCGTAGCGGGACAGGTTGAGGATGCGCGCCAGTACCTCCTTACGCTCGGACGGATTGCGCTTGGTGAATGCGTCAGACTGGCCCTGTAGCAAGAACGACGAGTTGGTAAACGTGTCGTAGTCCAACCCGACGACCTCGTCGATACGCTCCTGCGTTTCGCGCTGGTTCGTGCCCGTCATCGCCCGCCATGCGCTCGCGCCCGAGTTCCAGACGAACAGGTTGAGTTCGCTCTTGCTCGTCTTGCCCGACGCCGTTTCGGTGTAGGTGCGCTTGACGCGGTGCCGCTGCCCTTCGATGTCGAAGTCGAGTTCGACCCACATATCGCGCGAGCCTCGCCGGAGCAGGTCGGCGTCCGGCTTGCGGATTACGCTCGACTTGCGCGCCATACCCCATAGCGCATAGGTGATGGCGTCTAGCAGCGCCGACTTGCCCTGCCCATTGCCGCCCGATAAACAGGCGACGTGAAAGCTGTCGAACTGGAGCGACGTGTCGCCCGCTTCGCCGTACGAGAGAAAGTTGTTGAGCCGGAGCGCTACGGGCGTCATCGTTGGTCGGTTTGCATGCGGTCTGAGAGCGCGTCGGAGATGGTGTCGGCGGCGGACTGAAAGGTTTGTCGCGCGGACTCAATCGTGCCCTTTTGCTCCGACGCCAGACTCCACGCTGTCGGGGCGAGTGTGCTGACGGGTTCGTAGAACAGCGACTCGGCTCGGCTGGCTTCGTCGGGGTAGCCCAGATAGGTCAGCGGGATCAGCGCGACGCTGACGAGCAGTGCCGCCTTGAGAACGCCGACGGCTCCGCCCGCCACTCGGTTGACAGCCGACAGACTAACCGCTTCCAGCGCCTTTTCGAGCAGGTTGGTCAGAAACGACACCAGAACCAGCAATACGACGAACACGACTACGAAGCCGACGACCGGTGCCACGCGGGCACTCAGGCCCAGACTCTCGGCAACGAGCAAACCCGTCTGATCCATCAGCGCGAGGGCGAAGATCAGCGCAATCGCATAGCCGACGAGCGAGGTCGCCTGCCGGATCAGTCCGGTCTGGAAGCCGCGCCACAGACCGGCGGCGCATGCGGCGAGGATGATCAGGTCGAGCGTCGTCACGCGCTCAGGCGGGCTTTGACGGCCTGCTGCACGCGCCCACCTTCGGCCTTGCCTTTAAACCGGCCCATCGCCTGTCCCATCACTTTGCCCATGTCGGCCATACCCGTCGCGCCGGACTGCGTCACGACCTGATCGACGGCCTGAGCCAGTTCGGCGTCGCTCATCTGCTTGGGTAGATACGTCTCGATCACGTCGAGTTCTTCCTGCTCCGTCGCCACGAGGTCATCGCGGTCGGCAGATTCGTACTGCGTGATCGCGTCGCGGCGCTGCTTGGCCTCGACAGCGAGAACGGCTTCCTCGTCCAGCCCCTCGCCTCCTCGCGCGTCAATGTCGGCAGACTGAATTGCTGCTCGCAACGACCGAATCGTACGCAGCCGGACGGCGTCTTTGGCGCGCATGGCGTCTTTCATGTCGGACGTGAGTTGGTCGCGCAGATTCATCAGAAAAATCGGTTGGTATCAGAGAGTAACGAGGGCGACTGACAACGTGCTGTCGGCATCGGGTGTTCGGGTGCGGCGAGGCAAAGTAGCAGGTGCTACCGCAACAAAAAACCTGACAGATCGAGTAGACCTACCAGGTTTAGCGCAAAGTCGTCGACGGGATTATCGCCGGATCAGCCGGAATGCGAACACCCCCAGGCCGATCTGTCCCGCGCCGAGCGCGAGGCCCGACCGCGTGTCGAGTCGGTTGATGCGAGGGCGCAGGTCGGGGTCGCCGGTGCGTTCGTAGTCGCGGTACAAGCGGTTGGCCTCGAACTTGTAGTAGATCGCACCTGCCGTAGCGACCGTCGCCAGGCCCAGCGCAGCAGCGTCGATCCAGCCCCTGCGCGTCGACCGCTCGGTCCAGCGCTCGACCTGTAGATCGGGAGCCGCCGCGCCGGTCAGCGGGCGCAGCGTCGCCGACTGGACATTCCAGACGAGCGTGTCGAGTTCAAGCGTGGCGGATGCGTATCCGGTCATGCGGAGTTCTACGGACGTAAGCGGGCGCTCACGGACGAGAGTGATGGGGGTCGCCCCAAGCGTGTCGTCGTTCGCAACCACGGACGCACCCGGCGGTGTGCTCTCGATGCGATAGTGATGCGGAAATTG
>CAXBBB010000246.1:0-4746 GCA_963973615.1 uncultured Rhodothermales bacterium
TCACGACCAAGGACCACACGTGCTACTATGCGCGCGGGTTGGACGAGCACGTCGGGCGAGCAGTCGATGTCGTGTCGGATTTGATCGTGTCGCCGCAGTTTCCGGCCGCCGAGATTCCCAAGGAGCAGGAGGTCGTGATCGAGGAGATGCGGATGTATGCGGATCAGCCCGAGGAACTGGTGTTCGATCACGCGGAGACGGTGCTCTATCCGAACCACTCACTGGGGCGTCCGATCATCGGGAGCGAGGAGAGCGTCAAAGGACTCACACGAGAGTCGCTCCAATCCTACGTCGACCGGCAGTATGTGGCGTCGCGTGTCGTGCTGACCGTCGCGGGCAACGTCGACCCGGCCAAGATCATCAAACTGGCCGAGCGCGAGTTGGGCGGACTCCGGACAGGCGTCGATCAGCCGCGCACCCCGCCGCCTGAGATGACGCCGGGCGAGCACGTAATCGGCAAGCCTATCCAGCAAGCGCATCTGGTTATCGCGCGCCGTGCGTTTGGCATCAAGGACCCAAGGCGGACGACCGTCAGCGTGCTCAACACGCTGCTGGGGGGCGGGATGTCGAGTCTGCTCAGTCAGAACATCCGCGAGAAGTACGGTTTCTGCTACTCGATCTACAGCTACTTCAACCTGTTCGACGACGCGGGCGATTTCGGCGTTTACATGGCGACTGAGCCGCACAAGGTCGACCGTTCGCGTCAGCTCATCATGCGCGAAATCCGACGGCTCGCTGAGACCAACGTCAGTCCACGCGCTCTCGTGCAGGCCAAGGCCCAGGTCAAAGGCGGCATGCTGCTCGGAATGGAAAGTCTGACGAGTCGCATGAATCGCCTGGGGCGGCAAGAACTGACCATGGGCCAACTCACCTCGCCCGACGCCTTCGCTGCCCAGGTCGACGCTGTTACCGCTGACCAAGTGCGTGAACTGGCGCAGTGGCTTGCCGAACCCGAGCAGTTTTCGACCATCGTCCTCTCGCCTCAGGACTGATGGAAGTCGCCGAGTCGATCAGCGACGCACTCCCGCAGCCCGATGGGTTTGCGGTTCGGCTGCCCCGTTTTGAGGGGCCGCTCGACCTGCTTCTGTTTTTCGTTCAGCGCGACGAGATCGCCATTCGGGACCTGCCTATCGCGCAGATTACGCGCGAGTATCTGGCCTATGTCCGTGCGCTCACTCAGATCGACTTGGACGCGGCGAGTGATTTTATCTACTTCGCCGCGCTGCTGATCGATCTCAAGACGCGGATGCTCTTGCCGCGCCCGCCTGTGATGGAAGGAGAAGACGCGGCAGAGGGGGATCCTCGCACTGAGTTGGTCGAGCGGCTCATCGCGTACGTGCAGATGCGCGAGGCGGCGGCGCTGCTTGAAGTGCAACGTGCCGAACGGGCGCGGATGCACGTACCCCCTCCGCTGATTCGGCCTAAAGCCCGCGAGGTGGCGCGTCAGATGCCGCGCGAACGGCTCATCCTGTCGCTACGCCGGTTGCTGATTGATCCGCCTGCGCCTCCACAGCACGAAGTCCAACCGCAGCGCTTTACGATAGAGCGGCAGGTGACGGTCGTTGAGCGCTTGCTCGCGCGGGTGCGGCGCTTACCCTTTACGCGGTTTGTCAAGGGGCGGACCCGGCGGTACACCATTGCATCGCTTCTGGCTGTGCTCGAACTGGTGCGGCGAGGGCAGGCACGCATTCGAGGGAGCGTGGGCAATTTTAACATGGAAGCCACGCCCCCTAACGACGAAACCGCCTAACTTGGCCCGGCATGAACCCCAATGCATCGCCGAGCGCTCATGACCTGTCTCGATTGATCGAGGCCGTCGCGTTTCGGGACGGCGGCGTGCTCACAATGGACCGCATCGCCAGCGTCGCCGAGCGCGCGTACGCGTGGCACCTGACCCCGCTCGATCTGGAAACGGCGATCAGCGACCTAGCCGCCCGGCTAGAACCGACGGGCATCGTCTTGCGGCGCGAAGCCGGTGGCGTCCGCCTGCTCACGCATCCCGATTTGGACGCTGCCGTCCGCGCCCTCGACGATGAGCCGGTAGAGAAGGGACTCTCGCCCACACTCCTCGAAACGGCTGCCATCGTCGCTTACCGCGCGCCCATCACCAAGCCCGAAATCGATCACGTCAGAGGCGTGGACAGTGGATACGCGTTGGGCCGGCTGGTCGATCTTGAGCTAGTGGAAGACGTAGGGCGGAGCGAAAGTGTGGGGCGGCCGGTTCTCTATGCGCCGACCGACACGTTCCTCGAAACGTTCGGGCTGAATACGCTGGCTGACCTGCCGGACCTCCGTGAGATCGAGGATATTCTTGCGGATCCACGGTTTGAGCGGGAGCGTGCCCAACTCGTACTCACGCAAGCTGCACTATCGTCTACTGCTGACGCAGAAGAGCTTGCGGCCCATTCTTCAACTGACACTTTAACTCCTCACGATGGCTAATCGCCCAACCAGAGGCTACGGCAAAACGTCGTCGTCCAACAAAACCCGCTCGCGCGACCGCAAAGGCAACGGCAAATTCGGAGAAGAGAAAACCGAGCGTCGTCTGACCGAGCCCATGCGCCTAAACCGTTTCCTCGCTCGCAGTGGCGTCGCCTCGCGCCGAAAAGCCGACGAGATCATCGCGGAAGGTCGAGTCAGCGTCAACGGCGAGATCACGACCGAGATGGGCGTGCAGGTCGGTCCGGGAGACGACATCAAACTCGACGGAACGCCGCTGACGTTGGGCAAACAGACGTACATCCTGCTCAACAAGCCGCATGACACGATCACGACCAAATCCGACGAGCATGACCGCTCGACTGTGATGGATCTGATCGATCTGCCCAAGAGCGTCAAAGACACCCTATTTCCCGTCGGCAGGCTCGACCGTCACACGTTGGGCGTCCTGCTGCTCACGTCCGACGGCGAACTGGGGCACCTGCTGATGCATCCGTCGAAGAGTGTCGAGAAGGTCTACAAGATCGAGACCGAGGCGGATGTGACCGATGAGCAGTTGCAAGCCCTCGTCGATGGCGTCGAGCTTGAAGACGGTCCGGCTCACGCCGATCAGGTCGCCTATCTAGGTGACAAGCGCACCATCGGCCTATCCATCCACGAGGGGCGTAATCGGCAAGTGCGGCGCATGCTCGAAGCGGTAGGGCACCGGGTAAGCAAGCTCGAACGCGTGCAGTATGCGGGAATCACGACCAAAGGCGTTCGGCGGGGTAAATGGCGCCATCTTTCGGCCAACGAGGTCAGTAAACTCAAAAAACAAGTCGCGTAACCGATGTCGAAAATCATCCAGCAAGCTCTCACCTACGACGATGTGCTGCTCGTCCCGGCGCGCTCGTCGGTCATGCCGCGCGACGTATCGCTCGTATCGCAGCTAACCAAAAAGATCTCGCTCAACGTCCCGCTTCTCTCGGCGGCGATGGACACGGTGACCGAAGCCGACATGGCGATCGCAATGGCGCGCGAGGGCGGCGTCGGTGTGCTGCACAAAAACATGACGATCGAACGGCAGGCTGCCGAAGTGCGGCGCGTCAAGCGCAGCGAGAGCGGCATGATCCTCGATCCGATCACCCTCCGCCCCGACAGCACTGTCGGCGAGGCGCATGGCGTAATGGCCAAACATTCGATCGGCGGCATCCCGATCATCGACGCCGAAGGTCACCTAGTGGGCATCGCAACGAACCGCGACCTGCGTTTCCAACTCGACTCATCGGTCAAGCTAGCCGACGTGATGACGCCGACGCCCCTCGTTACCGTTCCCGTCGGCACGACGCTGGATCAGGCCGAAGACACGTTGCAGCACCACAAAATCGAGAAGTTGCCGGTCGTCAACAGCGAAGGCATTCTCAAAGGGCTCATCACGTTCAAGGACATTCAGAAGCGGCGTCGGCATCCCAATGCGTGCAAGGACGAGCACGGACGGTTGCGCGTTGGGGCGGCCGTTGGCGTGACGCCGGACGTGGTCGAGCGGGTGTCGGCTCTGGTTGAATCCCAGGTCGACTTCGTGATCGTCGACACGGCGCATGGGCAGAGCGAAGGTGTGCTACGGACGGTTGCGAGTGTCAAAAAGGCATTTGGCAATCTGGACGTGATTGCAGGCAACGTCGCCACCAAGTTGGGCACTCAGGACTTGATCGAAGTGGGCGTGGACGGTGTCAAGGTCGGCATCGGACCTGGCTCGATTTGTACGACGCGCGTGGTCGCGGGTGTCGGCGTGCCGCAGCTAACGGCGATCATGGATTGTGCAGAGGAGGCGGACAAACACGACATCCCGATTATCGCGGACGGCGGCGTGAAGCAGACGGGCGACATTGCCAAAGCCATTGCGGCGGGCGCATCGTCTGTGATGAGCGGCGGGATGTTCGCGCGTGTGGACGAGAGCCCGGGCGAGACGATTCTGTACGAGGGGCGCAAGTTCAAGGCGTACCGAGGGATGGGATCCGTCGGCGCGATGCAGGAGGGGAGCAAGGATCGGTACTTCCAGGACGCCGAGGACGATATCAAAAAGCTCGTTCCAGAAGGCATCGAAGGCCGCGTCCCTTACGGTGGGATGCTCGGCGAAGTGGTCTACCAGATGGTCGGTGGCTTGCGCGCGGCGATGGGCTATACCGGGTCGGAGAGCATCGAAGCGATGCGGCGCGACGCGCAGTTCGTACGCATTACGGGCGCCGGGCTGCGGGAGAGCCATCCACACGACGTAATCGTGACGCGCGAGTCGCCCAACTACACGTCGCGCGGCTGACAATGACCGAC
>CAXBBB010000247.1:0-4725 GCA_963973615.1 uncultured Rhodothermales bacterium
GCACTGCAACTGGCTCGATAGTGGGTCGCGCTGAGACACGGCGAGACGAAGCCGAGTACTGGTCGGAGAGCTGCCGAATGTCGCCCTCCTCGGGGCGTTCGGGCAATCCGGTCTGTGACGTTGCTTGGGGCGATGGGTGTGTAGAAGGGTGCGGAGGAACAGCGTGCTCGGAGCGGGGTGCTGCCGGACGAGTCGGAGCGACATCTGGATCCTTCCGTACAGACGTCAGCGTGTCGTGCGATGAACCGCCCTGTGACGACAGCAAGGCAGGACGATCCGTATCGGCAAGAGGTGTGCCCGTAGAGGGCGACACGTCGTGAGTTGGCGTCGACGCGATGTAGTTGCGTCGTCCAGAGCGGGCTGAGAGCTCGGGTGGTGCGGAAGCAGCATGTTCTCCTTTCGGCGACGCGCCATCCAGTGATTCAGCGGTTTGCGAATCGTGCGAATCCGAAGACTGTTTGTCCGGGCTCGCTGCGTCGTCGGTGCGGGCGACTGCTCTACGCTGCTCGGACGGCGGCTCGACTGCTCTACGCTGCTCGGACGGCGGCTCGACTGCTCCGTTTGCCGGTAGAGGTGTTTGCGGTGACCATGCGGACTCTATTAGCGGAACGGCAGCGGTCTGTACGCTCTCGGGCTCCAGATCTGGCTCGAAAGGGTGCTGCTCCTGCGGACGCGTGGACGTGCTGCTGAGGCGTTCTTCAGCCTGTTCTCCAGCGTCCTGTCCTTGCGTACTCGGCTGCTCCGCCCGAGTGTCTACCGGCGGAGTAATGTCAGAGCGCGATGCGGCTTCGTCTCTCGGCTCAATGTTCAGCACCACCTTTGGTATCCAACCGAGGCGTTCGGGCTGAAGAGCAGAATCCTGCTTGTCCCTATCGTCTTCGGCTTCAGGCGTATCGACCGCTGGGGGAAGGGCCGACGCCCGACCGGATTGGACGCTTTCCAGCAACGCACCGAACGATGAGGGCTCGACCGCGCGTGCGTCGTCCGAGACGGGTTGCGAGGACGCGAGCGGTGAGGCCGACGTCGGCAGGAAGCGTGCGAGGAGGGCGGAGAGAGACATCTCGTGGTGGAGCGAGGTCGGGCTTAGCCGCCGGTGGGGCCAGTCGGACGCACGAGAGCGCGAACGAAGAGGGCGGCTTTCTCAGGTGGAATCGCCTGGAGCAATTTGGTCTTGCCTCGCGCCGATGCCTGCTGGTAGACCGACTGTAGGACATCGGGGTCGAGGTGGGTGATGATTGCCCGCAGTTCGCTGTCTTCCAGTTTGATGAGCACCGACGCCAGTTCGCGCGCGCGCTCCGTCTGTGCCGCTTGCTGTTCGGCTTGGCGTTCCAGTTCAGCAGCGCCGGTTTCGGCAACGGCCGGGGCTCCGTCCGTGAGGGGTTGTCCGGCAGACGCTGAGGTCAGCGCGTCGATAGCTTCGCCAGGCTGCGTTTCTAGAGTGTCGGCAGGGGACGTGCCTAAGGTGTCGGATGGGAGCGACGCCGTGCGCATCGGCGCATTGGCAGAGTCGAGCACGGCGCGGATGCTGTCCTGGTAGCGCCGCGCTACTAGGACGTTTTCGGGCGCTATGGCGGGCATCAGGAAGTACGTTCCGGCAGCACCTGCAGCGAACAGGATCAGGGCGAGAAGAGTGGTGATGGCAAGTCGCATCGGAGGAGAGCGTCAGGAGGAGTGGCGCGCGTAAACGCGTAAGGCTTGTTCGTCGAGTTGCTGCATCTCGGCGTCACGTTGGGCGCGTTCGTGGGCCTCGGCGTGACTTTTTCGCAGTGTGTCGAGCGTCTCGGCATTGGTGCGATGCAGGCGCAGCACCCGCTTGGCTTCGGCGATGCGGCGGTCGGCGGCGTCGAGCAGGCGCTGGGCATCGGCGACTCGACGGTGCGCGTCGCGTCGAAACCCTTCGTGCTGTCTGACCGACCGAATGCCTCCTGCTTGCGCCTGGGCGTACTGCGCCGACAGCCGGTTCTGCGCCCCTACTGCTTCGGCGACGACGGCAGCTTGTTCACTCCGAGCGCGCTGCGCCTGAGCCAGCGCCGCTTCCGCCTGATCCGCCTCACGCTGGCGGAGGGACAGAACATTTTGGAGGCGAAATCGGAACGGTTTGCCGGACATCGGGACGCGAGGCTCAAAAGAGGGCTGTCAGCCGCATCGTGCGGCGACTCCCCCCAGGTGTGCAAACCGGGCGCCACTTCGCTTTCGCTCCGCTCCCGACCTCCCGCACGGAGACTTACTGCGAGGGCGACGCTTCATCCGAGCCAGCGGGCCTGCGGACGCCCTTCGTCTCAGCCTCAGAGATAGATGTCTGGACTGCTGACGTTACTACGGTCGAAGTGCCTCGTCTATTGCTGCGTCACTCGCTGATCCGTGGCGAGTAGCAAGCGCAGGTCGAGCGTCCGGGCGACGGTTGCGGCGCGCGTAAACTGGTCGACCGTCGCATTTTTGTCGGCTCGGATGACGACAGCCGTCTTGCTCTCGGCTTCAGCGACGGCTCGGACGGCGTCGAGAAGCCCGGCAGCTTCAACTTCGGTCGGACCGACGAAATAGGCTCCCTCGCGCGTCAGGGAAATCGTCACGTAATCCGGCTCCGAAGGCGATTGGGCCGCCGACTGGGGCAGGCTCACTTCGATGCCGTTCTGCGGGATGAAGTTGCTCGTCAGCAGGAAGAACACCAGCAGAAGCAGCACGATGTCCGTCAGGCTGGCCAGACTGAACGCCGTGATGGGCGACTTGCGCGCCGGTTCAAAGGAAAACGCCATGACGAGGCCGGTCTAATGCGTGTTGAATCCGCTCGGCGTCGTGCCGGATGGGGTCTGGAGCACGTCGAGAAACGCCGCCGCCGTCTGCTCCAGGTCATGCGTCCGCTGGTTGATGCGCGTAACCAGGTAGTTGTAGCAGCCCAGCGCGATGATGCCCGCGATTAGTCCTCCCGCCGTCGTGAGCAGCGCCTCCCAGATGCCACCCGCCAGCACGCTCGGGTTGACGTTGCCCTGAAGCGCCTGAATCTCCTGAAACGCCGTAATCATGCCCGTAACAGTACCCAGGAAGCCCAGCATCGGCGCAATCGCTGCGACCGATCCAATCAGGTCGACGCGTGCGTTGAGGCGAAACGCCTCGGCTTTTCCGGCGGCTTCGAGCCGCTCTGGACGTAGGCACGTACCCGAGCGAGGATCGCCTCGGCGTCTACGCGCGAGCGTTGGAGCGCCAGCAACCGCTCGACGAACAGGGCGACCGCCAGAATCGACAGCAGTACGATAGGCCCCATGATCCACGCGCTACTCAGCGCTACGTCGAGCAGCGAGTCGGTTTGCGGGGTAGTCGCAGCGGGAAGGGCGACGTTCACCGAGTCGGTGAGGGTTTGAAGCGTCATAGATAGGGTCACTGGAACGGGAAGGTGAAGGCGTCCGACGGCGTGAGGGTGCGCAGATCGCCTTCACGCAGCGCGCCGTCGCGTGCAGCGATGGCGTCTTGGAGCGTCTCGAATTGTCCCACTCCAACACGGTAGAGCCGCCTGCCGCGCGAGGTGCCGGCCAGGATGCCCGTTCGGTAGCCGAGTTCGCGGTACGGTGCGGCGAGCGCTTCGGCCTCGGCCTCTGTTGCTCCGCTGCCTATCACCACCGTATAGCCCGGCGGCACGCTGACGGGTGTTGATCCGCGTAGAGGGGTTTCCGGCTCGTCGGGAACGGCTGCCAGCGTATCCACAGGGGCGACCTGCTGCACCGTGTCGGCAGGCGTTTCGGCGATAATCGGATCTGGCGCAGTCGAGCGCGTCAGCCACCACATCATTCCTGCGATGCTCAGCAGCAGCGCCAAAACGACAACTCCGATCAGCGGCAGGTTGCTTTTCCGGCGTGGTGATGGCGGTGGGCGTCGTGGTGGCTCCTGCTCGGGCGGCGGTGCGATAGGTGGCACGTCCTGGCTAGGCGTGGGAGCGATTCGAGCGATCAGGTCATCATCCGAAAGTACATCTTCGGCCGGTGCTACCAGTTCCTCGTCGACTATCGCCTCCGGCTCGTTCGCTAAACCGGGTTCGACCGGAGCGAACGGCTCCGGCGTCGGCGCGGCATAGGCTGGCTCAGGTACGTCGGGTTCAGGAATCGCGATTTCTGGCGGCTCGGACGCACGTGGCATCTCCGGCTCGGGCGAGTCATCGAATGCAGGCGAGAACGAGGGCAACTCGTCGTCGAGGTATTCGCCATCATCATCGTCGTCGAACCGCTGAGGTTCGAAGGCGTCCGGCTCGTCGTCGGCGAATGCGAAGGACGAGGTGTCCTCCTCCCGCTGCGGCTCTTCGAGCGGTTCGCTCTCGTCATTCTCTTCGCGAATCAGGTCATCGGCCCACTGGTGCGCATGCGGGTCCAAGTCGCGGCTCGCGTCGCGCAGCGCCGACAGGGTGTCGTCCGTAGCGAAGAGCGGCGGCATGGGCAACTCGTCGAGCGGTCCTGTCACTTCGTCTTCGTCACGCGCAGGTGGCTCCGGTGTCGGAGGCAGGGGAGGCGTTGGCTCGGGCGTCGGGGCAGAAGGCGGCTCAGGGGCAGGCGGCTCTGGCTCAGGAGTCGGGGGGGCGGGCGTGGGAGCAGGGGCTGGCCAAGCAATTTCCGGGGCCACTCGTAGAGCAGTCGATGGCCGTGCCGATCCATCAGGACGGCGAGGTCAGGATCGCTGATCCGGTAATGGATCGTCTGGCTTTCGCGGCGCGTGTCGACCATGCCAGCCTCGCGCAGCTTGGCC
>CAXBBB010000248.1:0-4712 GCA_963973615.1 uncultured Rhodothermales bacterium
TGCTCGCCGTCGCCCTGCTGTGGCTGGCGCTTCGAGGAACGAACGTCGAAGAAATCTGGGCGAGCCTACGCACCGCCAACTGGCTTTGGCTTCCCGTTCTCGCCGCAATTCTGACCGTCAGCCACGTGCTGCGGGCGTGGCGATGGACGCTTCTCGTCGACGGTCTGCCCGAGCGCCACGACGCCCGGCGTGCCCGGCTGGGCGAGACGTTTGCGGCGCTGATGATCGGCTATATGGTCAACTACGTCGCTCCGCGACTGGGTGAGATCACGCGCACAGCGACGCTGAGCAAGCGCACCCGCCAACCATTCAGCGCATTACTCGGGACTGTCGTCCTCGAACGCCTGCTCGATGTCGTTGTACTCGCCCTGGGTCTGCTCACGATGCCGCTCCTGATGGGCGACCACCTCGACGAGTTGCGATCTACGATCCTCAATCCAGCGATAGCCCGTGTAGGGGAATTGCCGCTCGGCTTGATCTTGATTGGTGGGGTGCTGGCGCTAGGGGTACTCGGGGTCAGCTTCTGGATCGTCCGGCGATCTACGCGCGCGTCGGATAGTCTGATCGCGCGTAAGGTGGTGCCTCTCCTCGTCTCGTTCCGCGAAGGCATCGACACGTTGCGAACGGCACCCAAACGCGGAACGTTGATCGGACTGACTCTTGCTATATGGGTGCTCTATGGACTGCTCGGCTATCTGCCGCTCATTATGCTCACAACCGGTGGCGGCGACACGCTGGCCGCGACGTACGGGCTTACGCTGATCGACGGGTGGTGCATCATGCTCATCGGCGGACTAGGGGTGGTGGTGCCAACGCCGGGCGGCATCGGCTCGTATCACTACATCACGATTCTGGCACTGACGGCCATCTATGGCGTCGCCGAGCAAGGGGCGAGCACATACGCCATTCTCTCGCACGGTTTCCAGTTGGTCCTGTATGTCCTGCTGGGCGCAGCCAGCCTGTTAGCGCTCGGACGCTCAGCCCTCGTGGCACCTCCGCCCCCCCATAGTGACGGTTCAGGGGGCGAAGCCGACGGCTGACCGGGTAGAATGCTGTGCCCTACCCGTTCGGGTTGTACTCTATTTCTACACGATCCAAACCGTCTCTACCATGCAGATCGCCTCCGCCACGAACCCGATCCCCGACCTCATCAGCGACGCCGTTTACTCACTGCTTGAAACGCACGACTTGCTCAACGGAAAAGCTATTCGCGACTACCAGATTCGTAACCGCTTCCGTGACCTACGCGACGATGACGTCGGCGCGTCCGAAGCTATCGAGATGCTGCGCGAGGAGCACGCCTACTTGCAGTACGACACGATCCGGAAGATCGTCTACAAGCTCAACCGCTGAGGCGTCTTCGACGCGTCCGTTTTACGCCTACCCATGATCTGTCATGTGGCGGGCGTCTCTGTTTCTGGGGCGACGTACGTCCACGTTTTCATCTCGGTCAGATGCGCATGCGCCGTCAGGTCGAACTGAATAGGCGTCAGCGAGACGTAGCCCTCTTTCATCGCGTGGAGATCGGTATCGGTGCCGTCGTCGAGATTGACGAACTCGCCGCCCAGCCAGTAATACGGCTGCTCGTACGGGTCAGTGCGCGCATCGAACGTCTCCTTCCACTGCGAGCGCGCCTGACGCGTCACCTCGACCCCTTTGATCTCGCCTACTGGTAACTGTGGGATGTTGACGTTGAGCAAGATGCCCGGCGGAAGCCCCCGTTTGACGACCTGCTCGGCGATTCTACGCGACCACTCAGCAGCACTCGAAAAGTCGGTCTGATTCCAATCGCCCAACGAAAAGGCGACACTATCCACACCCAAGATGGCCGCCTCGGTCGCCGCGCTGACCGTGCCGGAGTAGATCACGTTGACGGCCGTGTTCGGGCCGTTGTTGATGCCCGAGCAGACCAGGTCGGGGCGACGCGGAAGCAGCTTGTGGATCGCCATCTTGACACAGTCGGCAGGCGTGCCCGTAACGGCGTGAGCCGACGCTATTGGATTGTCTGGATTCTCTCCAACCGCCACAAACGGCCACTCGCGCACGCGGAGCGGCTCGCGCATCGTGATCGCGTGGCCGACGGCGCTCTGCTCGGTCATCGGCGCGACGACGCGCACCTCGCCCAGCCACGTCATCGCCCCGGCCAGCGCTCGGATGCCGGGCGCGTCGATGCCGTCGTCGTTGCAGATCAGGATGAGCGGACGGCGTCGGGTGGAATTAGACATACGGAGAGGCAGAATAGAGGGTCGTCGCCAACGCGCCTGCCCGTCGGCAAGGTTCGGAGTATGGCGACTATTCCCGGCTTGCGAGCCACGAGAGAATTCGCTCGTGCAACTCCTCTGTTTCGTCGTGCTCGGCGCCCGTGTTGCTCAGCGTGACGATGGTGAAGCCGCTCTTCGCGGTTCGTGTCAGCCGCGACTTCGACGGGCCGTTGGAGCCAGTATGCCAGAGCACAGTCTCGTCGCGCTCGCCCACTTCCATCTCGCGCACTCTTCCGCCGTAGGCATATCTCTCATTTTCCACATAGACCGTATTGAGTGCTCGACGGGATGTGTCCGACAAGAAGCCGCCGGACATGACAGCGTCGACCAGGACGAGCAGATCGGGAGCGCATGAAAAGGCTCCAACGGCGCTCAAGAAAGCAGGCGACGGCTCCAGACCGCGCTGAGCGTCGGGCGTTACACGCTAGCGGAGGCCCTAGAAATGGAGCCGCGCGCAGGATAAGCAAAGCACGATTAAACAGGGAGCCATAGATACTGGCTAAGGCCTCTGCTCCACGCTCCGCAGACGGCTCCGGATAACTACGCAATGTCTTCGATAAGTTGCCCTACGCGTCATCAGCCCAACGCGTCGTTACTCTACGTGCTCGCTATCTTTTCTGCCTCCAACACCTCCGCACTATGAACCGACTGCTCCTCCTGCTGCTCGCGCTTGGCCTGGCGCTTCCCGCATCCGCTCAGCAAACGCCCAACCTCGACACGTTCCGCCCGCTCGACCTGCCGACGCCGACCGAAGAGCGCGCCGCCGATGGTCGGCCAGGCGAGGACTACTGGCAGAATGCCGCTAGCTACACCATCGCCGCGACGCTCGACCCCCAAGCCAACCGGCTGAACGGGACGGTGACGCTGCACTACACCAACAACGCGCCGCTCGAACTCGAGCGCCTGTGGCTGCAACTGGAGCAGAACGTGTTCGCGATGGGCAGCAGAGGCGCCTCGATTCAGCCCGCCGACAGCCGGTGGCGTGGCTCGTTCCCCGGTGGCGGCTACCGCATCGACGCCGTAACAGTGACGCAGGACGGCACCGAGTACACCCCTGACTTCCTGATCGATGACACCCGGATGCACATCCCGCTCATCCAGCCGCTCGCTGCTGAAGGTGGGAAAGTCGACGTGACGCTGGCGTACAGTTTCGTCATTCCAGAGTACGGCGCTGACCGAATGGGCCGCTACGCCGCCGAGCGTGGGACGGTCTACGAGTTCGCCCAGTGGTACCCGCGCGCCTACGTCTACGACGACGTAAACGGCTGGAATGCACTTCCCTACTACGGACAAGGCGAGTTCTTGCTGCCCTACGGCGACTACGACCTGAGCCTGACCGTCCCGCATGACATGACAGTCGTCTCGACGGGCACGCTCCAGAACATGGGCGACGTGCTGACGGCCCAGCAGCAGCAGCGCATGCAGCAGGCGATGAACAGCCCCACGACCGTCCACATCATCCGCCCGGACGAAGTCGGAAAAGCGAGCACGCACAAGATGTCGAACGGCATGGCGACGTGGAAGTATCGCGCCGAAAATGTACGCGACGTAGCGTGGGCCGCGAGTGCCGCGTTCATCTGGGACGCCGCGACAACCTCACGTGGAACGTTGGCTCAGAGCGCTTACCCGCACGAAGGACTGGGCGAAGGCGGCGAGGAAGGCTGGGAGATGAGCACGGCGTACGTCGTGGCCTCGCTCGAACACTACTCGGACAAGTGGCTGGCCTACCCCTACCCGGTCTACACGAACGTAGCGGGCGTCGTCGGCGGTATGGAGTATCCGATGCTCTCGTTCTGCGGCGTCGGCGCGCGCGGCTACGGCTTGTTCGGGGTGACCGACCACGAGCTAGGCCACACGTGGTTTCCGATGGTCGTAGGCAGCGACGAGCGACGCCACGCGTGGATGGACGAGGGCTTCAACTCGTTCATCAACTACTACTCGAACCTCGACTACTATGGCGACAAGGCGCAAGAGAGCCGCTACGTCAACCGGCTGAACGGCGCCTACATGGTCGACGCTACAGCCGGAGTCACGACACCTATCGCAACGCCACCGGATCAGATCCGCCGCGCCGACCTGGGCCTGCTCGCCTATCGCAAGCCCGCCTACGGCCTGTTTCTGCTACGAGAGTACATCCTGGGTCCAGAACGCTTTGACATGGCCTTTAAAGCCTACATCGACCGCTGGGCCTACAAGCATCCCAATCCAGCCGACTTCTTCCGCACCATCGAGAACGTCGCCGGCGAAGACCTCGACTGGTTCTGGCGCGGCTGGTTCTACACGACCGACACGTTCGATCAGTCGCTCAGCGTCACGGCCGCCGAAGACGGATACAATGCGACGATCACCAACCGTCAGGACTTGCTGCTTCCCGTCACGCTCGAAATCACGATGGCCGACGGCTCGACCGAGCGCCGCCGCATTCCCGTCATCGCGTTCGCCAACAGCGAC
>CAXBBB010000249.1:0-4711 GCA_963973615.1 uncultured Rhodothermales bacterium
GGCGTCGTGCGGATGACGTCGTGCAGAGTCTGCTCGATGGATGCCGTTCGACTGGCGGTTTCGCGCACCTTGTCGAGTATGGTCGCGAGGGCGAGGAAGACGACCGACGAGACGACGAGTCCAGCGGCAACCGGGATGCCGACGAACGTCATCGCTGCGAAGAGCGCGCTGAGTAGGCAGAGCGCCCCGGCGAGTCGGAGGATTAAAGACATGGCGGTGTGGTCAGTCAGTGGCTTTCACGTAGCCCATGCGGGCCTCGCTTCGATGAGATGGGAGGCGTCAGTCATATAGCTCCCCCAGGTAGTCGCACCGACACGCGTCATTGGTGCAGTCCTTGTGCGGCAAGATCTTGGTGCGAAGCGCGTACTTCGTCGAATAGCTCTTGCCGTCGGCTTTCGCGCACGCCTCACATACGTCTCCGTCGCGCTGGCTCAGGATCATCACGCGCGGAATGTCCGCATCAATGAGATCACGGAGCCTGCTGGTGTGGTATTCCAGAGACCCCGGATCGCCGGGTTCTTCTAGCGTGATCGTGATCGTCTCGCCTTCGTCCAGACCCCACTCCTCACGTAGCTGGTCGGCTTTGGGGCTGTTTGGATTCGTCCAAAGTGCTTTCCAAAACTTTGAGAGGAAGCCCATGGCGGTGTAGTTGATGAGTGTTAGGATCAGTCACTTCCGTCATCGGCGGTTACCCAGAAGATCACGGCGACGACGAACATGCCGACCGTTAGCCCCAAGTGAATCTCGCTCGCGTTGCGTGCCCGGCGAGCGTCCAGGGCGATGGCGTCAAGTTGGGCCTGTATTTCGGCGTTGGATACGCTGTCGGCAACCAGTGAGGCGGCGAGAGTAGCCTGTGCGCTTGGCGCCCCGCGTTGCATTTCAGTGAGCGTGGGCAGTCCGCGTGAGGCTCGGGCTGAATCTACGCGCGCGATGGCCTGTCGCTGCCGCTCTGCTGTCGTGAGCGTCGATGTGGGAGCGCAAGCCGTCAGCGAGGCCAGGCAGAGCAGGCAGACGAGTAGAAGTGTGCGCATGGGTGATGCGGGTTCAGTTAGAATGCGAATGTAACAGGATACCTAACTCCTTTGCGCAATAGTATTTATGTGCAATGAGATGTGTGAAGAACGTAGACCACGTTTGCTAACACACATTCAGACATGTTATCGTTGATGGTCGGCGTATGCGATTATATGTGTATCGCTGGCTTCATCCTAACGCACCGCGATGCCCGTTCGCCAACTCGTTATCCCGCTCTCTGTCGTGCTGCCGTGTGGCAGGCGGCTAAGGGGCGGGAGCGTGGAAGTCGAGGTCAAGCGGAAGGAGTGCGTAGAGGATCGGGGACGCGTCGAGGTTGGACGGGAGGGGCTGAAAGGCGTCGAGGTGGTGCTACGGTAGCTCACTCGTCGTCAAATGGGATTTCGAGCGTGGTGCCAAGTTTCGGATAGGCCCTATCAAGGAGATTCTTAAACCTTGGCCACGAAGCGGAGGCTTTCATTAAGGCGATCACGCCCGATATGTGACTCTTCAACTCAGGTACACCATGGTCCTCTGTGAGCCACTGGTGATGTTTTGTAGAGCGCTGTCCTTGTTCGTTTGAGGGGTTGAGTCTTTCCAACTCGTCAAGCACGCCCGGCGCAAGTCGCTCGTAAACGATGTCTCTGGTATCGTTGCCTGCCTGAGCGGGTCGATAGTGAAAACCTTTGTCGCTGAACGACCATCCTCGAAGCCTGAACAGTTCGTGGTAGAATTGGTCAGGAAAAGTCTTTGCCCACTTTGATTGATGCGAGGTCAGATACTTCTCCAGGATCAGGGCCAAGGCGCCTCTTTCGCGCGCGTTTTGGTACCCTGTTGCCTCGTCGATCAGGGCTATCACGCCAATTCTGGCGAACCCTCTGACCAGCATCTCGCATTTTTCTGCGATGTGGGCTTGAGTGTAGTGAAGCGCCTGTGCTGCTCGCGCGTCAAGGTAGACATCGCATACCGATGGTAGAAGCGACGCTTCGTAGCCATAGGCCATGCGTCCACCTTGTTGGTACATGATGGGCTTGGCCGAGCTTATCAGTTCGTCCGAGACGAACGGCCTAAGGTTGGCTGCTGTGATAAAGGCAGCTCCTTCGTCGAGCACCCCGGATCCGCCCTTGGGACGCTCGTTGCGGCCTATTGCAGTAAGAAACCCACTCTGAGTGAGAACTCGTCGACCGTCGTCTAGTACAGCGCAGGGGATAGACGCCTCACCTACCAGGATCTCTCCTTCGTGGGTCGCGGATGGGGGAGTAGCACCGACTTCCATGTGCAGTGAGGTTAGGATTCGTTAGAGGTACTTTTGCTGTCAGCAGCCTACTCAGCCGCGATAGGCTCGGCTGTTGCATGTTTAATCATGGCACCATCTGGTTGGGAGCAACACAGTTCGCCCATCCCAGGCCTGCCCGTAGACAGGTCTGCCCCGTCAGTCGGTCTACCCGCCATAGCCTGTCTCCCGTTGCGTAATAGGAGTATCGGAGAGGAATGGCTAGCAGTAACAACAGCAGAGCCGCGGCAGCGATGATTACCATAGTCACTGATCGTTTTGTCATGGCTATGCGTCGTCGGAGTCACTTGCCTGTTGCGTAGCGGCGAACTGCTCGGCGGTCAGATTCAGATTCAGAACCTTGACGTTCTCGCTCGTGCGCCGGAGCACGCGGACTTCGACGTTTAGATCGAGCGCGATGACCGGGTTGCCTTCGTCGTCGCAGAACGTGTAGAAGGTGTTCGGGCGCACGGCCTCACTCGGGGGCGGCACCGTCTCGCGGCGTTGTGCGGGGGGGACTCCGAGTAAGGCCCTAGCAAAGCGGTCAGCATCCGACGCCGCCTTGTGTCCGTCGCCGGATTCAGCCCGAAGTCTCTGAATTGCGATTTCGATTGGAGCGAGTTTCCGATCAGTAGGATCGTTGAGGGCCCTGCTGATCCGTGCAGGTTCCATCCCCAGCGCTTGAGCTGCTTCCTTTTGTTGGCCACACTCATCTACGAAAGCGCGGAGAGCCTCTACGCGTGCTTCTATGGTGGCTGAGGGATGGGTAACAGTCTGCAAAACGATATTTTTTTTGCAATCAGATTGCGATTGCGAAACTCGATTACGATATTGGGTTACAAGTGGTAACCCAACGTAACCCCAGATGACTAACAAAAGCAAGACCCGTACGCGCCGTGAGCGCACCCGGATCAATGCCTCGTTCGATCCGAGCGACATCGCGCGGATCGACATTGTGATTGACGGCACCGAACTGAGCCGCTCTGCCTACGTGCGCCAAGCGACGATCAGCAAGCTCAACGCTGAACGTGTGCTCGGCAAGGAATCGGGGGTGCAGTCGTGAGCACACTCCTTTACTCGGATGCAGACCGCAAGACGTTCGCCCTATTCGTCACCGGCACCGAAACAGCCGACCTCGTAGGCTCGGGCGGTGTCGCCCACGAGGTACCCATGACTAGCGCGGATATCGCGTGGGCGCTACTACGCGGCGACCTCATCCTCTCGGACGATCAGCCCACCGGAACGGGCGCACCTCAGTACGGCACGATGGAGCAGACGCGACGCGCTGCCGAAATGCACCTGGACTACGCCAAGATGGGCCGCTGCCCGCTAGCCGACGCCTCCGCTCATCTGGAGCGTAAAGTGCGCCACCTGCGCACGCTCACCGACGAGCAGATGATCGACGTGCGCGCCTACTCGGTCGAGCAGATGTACGGCGACCCAAAGCCAGTGGTGCTGCCCTCGGAGACGCTTCCCGACTGCCTCGCGGATCTGGTGGGCCTCATGGATGAGGCGGGCATCTCACCGGCTAAGCGCATCTACTACGCGCACTCGGCTGCTGGGAAGCCGAACCTGACGCAGCGCCTCACAGCAAAAGATCACGCGGCGGTCAAGCGCTCGCTCGAACGCAAGATCCGCATCGACGCACTGCCGCCGCTCACCGACGCAGAACTCCGTGGCGACGGTGAGGACTGGACGCGCGCACCGCTCAAACTCGCCGCCTGATCCGATGACTGCACCACTCTACGTCATCCTTGCCTCCTGCCTGGTCGCGCTCGTGCTCGGCACCGCCATCAGGCTGGGTATCGCCGCCGCCCTCGAAGACCGCGAGCGCGATCGCCCTGACGATCCGCCGCTACAGGTCTAGCCCGACTACCCTGCGCGCCTTGGGCACCACCGCTGACGGTGGCAGGACGCGTGGGGAAGGGACGGCGGCTCGTCCGTCGGAAAAAGCTACGCCGCCGTCCCGCTCCTTATCGCCCGACGTGGCCACGGCCCGTCGCTCACTTCAAAGAACAGCGCGGATGTCCGCGCGCCTGCTCTAACAGGTTCTCTCAAACAACCCGAATCCGATGCCCCTCGCAAGCAGAAAACCGGCCCGAATCCCGTCACGACCGCAGGATCGTCCTTCCCAGCCCTCAGCCGCCCAGCGGCCCAAGTGGGGGAAGCCTTCAGCACCCGGCTTTAAGAAGCGTCTCGCTGCCACGCTCTCGGCCAAGTCCGAAGCCGCGCGGACGTTCGCGCTGCACCTAGTCTCGACAGAGACGAGCGGCGACGCACTTGGACGCTACCTCGGTTTTGCCGACGGCACGCAGATCTACCGGCTCACGAGCGGGGAAGGTGCGAGCGCTCGACTGATCGCCGCTCTCGACCAGCTCGCTCAAGAGATCGGCGTGCCGTCCATCGCTCAGGCTGGGTGCGGCAGCC
>CAXBBB010000250.1:0-4692 GCA_963973615.1 uncultured Rhodothermales bacterium
GCGCAGCAGGCCTTCATGCCGCGCATCCACGACCTAGTGCTGGCTGACGCACTGGCGCTCATCGCCCGGCTGCAGCCGCTCCTGCTACGCCGACGCGCTGCCGGGCGGTGGCAAGAGCCGCCTGCTCTCGGCGCCGACTCCAACATCACTCCGCAAGCCGATCAATCCGAGATAGAGAACGGCGGGGACCGTTTTGCGATAGGCGGGACCTTGCAAACTGAGCGCGGTCCAGCCGATAGAGAACGCCCACGATAGCGGTCCGACGACGCGCGTCCACCACGGCAATCGGGCGATCAGAGCCCCAAATAACGTCCCGGCGACGCGCTGACCGACGTAGCGCGCGATTGTGCCGAAGATCAGGTTGCGGATAAGCCCCTGCACGACCACGACGTCGAACGCCTGGATCAAGACCGGAAGCGCGAAAACCGACGCAGACCGGGCTAGAAACGTCCGAGCCTGCCGCGCCTCGACGCCCAACTCTTCGAGCGCACGTTGCCGCTCGTGCGGTGCCATGCTCTCGAACGTGCGCTCGACGTGACGCTGGGCCAGCGCTTCGATCTTATCAGGCAGCCGCGCCTGGCTGGGCAGATCGACTTTAAGGTGCCGCGCCACATCGCCCACTAGTACGTCGAGGCTTACGCCTGCCTCCATTCCAAGCGCCCCACGTAGGCTATGCCCCACATCCGACGAACCGAAATAGCGTATCGCCCGCTCGATCTGGGAGTCGGCTTCGCGTCGAAGTGCGTCGGTATCAGGTGCATCCGAGGCATGGGCGGCTAGATAGACTTCTATACTTCGACGCAGCGGCCCGTCGTCGGACAAGCTGACGGGGCTGGACAGGAGTTGGCCGAAGAAACGGTAGTCGTCCGGCGTGGCAGGTTCGAGTAGGTCGCGCATGATCTGCCTTACGGTAGCACGGGCGTCCGGGGTTCAGACAGAAACGCATCACGCATGCATTCCGATTTCGACCGCCGGAACGGCGCGGCGGTATCGGTTCGCTATGCCGCCGCCACAAGTTGCGTCGCTACGTTCGCCTGCGGTGTCCCTACTGATTCTCCTCAAAGTGCGCTAACCGAGCTGCCTCCTCCTGAGTCCGCAGCGCGTCGACGATGGGGCTGAGTTCGCCGTTGAGAATGGAGCGAAGCGGGTGGTTCTTTTCGTCGCCTTCGAGCCGGTGATCGGTGACGCGGTCTTGCGGGTAGTTATACGTACGGATTTTGGCCGATCGGTCGCCCGAGCCCACCATCTCCTTACGCGCCGCCGATCGCTCGGCGTCGATGCGCTCGCGTTCGGCTTCGTAGAGGCGCGACCTGAGCAGCCGCATGGCTTTGTCCTTGTTCTTGTGCTGACTCCGCTCGTCCTGGCACGTCACGACAAGCCCAGTGGGTACGTGGGTAATGCGGATCGCCGAATCGGTGGTGTTGACGTGCTGTCCACCAGCGCCGCTCGACCGGTACGTGTCGATGCGCAAATCCGCTGCGCGAACCTCGACATCGACATCTTCGGCTTCGGGCAGTACGGCGACCGTGATCGCCGACGTGTGAATCCGCCCCTGACTTTCGGTAGCCGGAACGCGCTGTACGCGGTGAACGCCGCTCTCGTATCGAAAGAGGGCAAAGGCATCGGTGCCCCGGACGCCAAAGACGACTTCCTTCAAGCCACTCCCCGTCCCGGGTGACGTATCGAAGAGTTCGATTTTGAGACCCGAAATTTGGGCATATCGGTCATAAATGTCCAGCATATCGCGCACGAACAAAGCGGCCTCGTCGCCGCCTGCCCCGGCACGGATCTCGACGATGGCATCCTTTCGGTCGGCTGGATCCCGCGGGATCAGCTTGCGACGCAGTTCGGCTTGGGCCGCGAGGAGGCGCTGCTGGACACGCTCCGTCTCCTCACGCATCATTTCAATCATGTCCGCATCGTCTTCCTTTTCAAGCAGTTGACGGACGTCTTTGACTTCACTACCTAGTGCATCGACTAGATCAACGACCTCAAGAAGTGCCTTCAACTCGGAATGCTCCCTGCTCAACCGCGTCAACCGCGCTACGTCGCTCACGACGTTCGGGTCGGATAGGCTGTCGTTTAAGGTTTGATAGTGAGATTTCAGTGCGGCCCGTTGGGTGTTTGATAGCATAGCGTCGTAATTAGCAACAGATCGATGGAAACAAAAGCGTTACGCCTACAGGTTTCTGGTTAGTGCGATCCCTCATTTCCCCAACCCCCGATCCTGAAATAAGATCGGCCCGGTTTTCGCAGCACCCGAGGAAGAGTCTCTACTTTTCCCTCACCCTTCGTACCATGACGCACCTCTTCGACCATCCTTCCCGCGTGTTCTCCGCTTGGATTGGCTTGTGCTTCGTCACTTTCTGCCTGCTTCATAGCATCGCGACACGTCCCGTTCCTGTAGAAGTCGAAGACCACCGCAAGAGCTTCATGGGCGATGAACAGGCCGTAGTAGCGGCTATGCAGGCTGCAAATCGCTCCAAAACCAACCTGTGGTGGGTAGGCGACAAGAGACCGTATCTGGTCCTCGACCCCGACCGCCAGTACCACCTTTCTGAAGAGTTTTTGGTCAACCGGGGTGTGACAGAGATCGAGACCGAAGCCGGACGGCCCATCATCGGCCTGATCCACAACGTCCCGGGATCGCGCTGACCTTCTCACTTTGAGGCTCAACGAGCGACGCAGACTCTGATCTGCGTCGCTCGTCTCATTTTTGGCTAGGGCGTCCAGCGTATTTCGGTGCATATTTGAATCCAAGCGTCCGAGGGGCCGTTACCTTACCGCACTCTGCCTCCCGCACCCTGCATGTCCACCACGGCCTCTCTGCCTAAGCCGCCGGCGCGTCGACGCTCGTACGCAGCGGTGACGTGGTCGATTCTGCTGAGCCTGGGAGTCATTGCGGTCATCGGTATCTGGACTGAGTTCGATGCCGATGCGCTTCGGAGCATGGCCCAGTCGCTAAACCCATG
Organism: uncultured Rhodothermales bacterium; assembly: GCA_963973615.1. GTDB lineage: Bacteria > Bacteroidota > Rhodothermia > Rhodothermales > BA12 > CAXBBB01. Next base: position 2,973 of record CAXBBB010000250.1, read on the forward strand.
GCTGTTCTCGGCCGGTCTGTCGATGATCGTGTTGCGCGTGCTTTTCGGCGCATGGCGATTGCAACACGTGGCGTCGGGCCAGTTGAACTTCGGGTCCGCACTGCGCGGCCAACTCTCGTGGGACTTCTTCTCGAACATCACCCCATCGGCCATCGGCGGTGGACCTTTCGCGGCCATCTTCCTCGCCAAAGACAGTCGGCTCAAAGTGGGCGACACGTCGGCGTTTTTGCTGTTGGCAATGCTGCTCGATCAGTTTTGGACGGCGCTGAGCGTTCTCGTCGTTCTCGTCGGAGCGGTCTATGGCCTGTCGTTCCCAGACGAAGTCGGCGACGCGGGGCTGATTACCCTGCTCTGCTATTTCGGCGGCATGCTGACGTGGACGGTTCTCTTCGCCTACGCGATGCTCATCAAACCCGAGTGGTTGGAGCGGTCGATCGGGTGGCTGTTCACGTTGCGTGGATTGCGCCGATTCGAGTCGCGAGCGCAGCGGGAGATCAAGCAGTTACGCGAGCGCGCCAAGCTATTTCGAACCCATGGGTTCAGCTTCTACGCCATCGGTTTCCTACTAACCGCAGCGAGTTGGATTGCGCGCTACCTGATGCTGGTCTTTATGGTGTGGAGCATCTATCCCCTGCTCGATAAAGACCTGTTCTTCCTTCGCTCCATGGGCATGACGCTGGGCAGCCTGGTCATGCCGACCCCCGGAGCAGCAGGCGGCGTAGAGGGTTTTTACGTGCTCTTCCTGGGGCCGCTGATCCCCGCCGCGATGATCGCGCCGACGCTGCTGGCGTGGCGCATCTTCGGCTATTACATCTTTATCGGTGGCGGCGGCTATCTGGGATGGCATCGCATCCGGCAGGTGCGCAAACGCCGCGCGGCATTGAGAGAAGAGCGTGCCCTGCAACGTCAAATCCGCGATGCCGCAGCGTCCGGCGACGGACTGCTTTCGGGCGACGGACACGTGGGCGCTCCTATGGTTACCGAGTCTCCCTCCTCTCGCCGCTGACGCCGTGGAAGCCTACGATCCTACCGTCGAACTCCGCGAGATGGTCGACGCGTTCGACTTCCGAGAGGTGCATCCCAACCTGCGCATCGGCACGGCATCGGACCGCTACGGCGGCTGGCTGGATCAGATTTATCCGTCCGAGCGATGGGCCGATGAAATCAAAACGCGTCCCAAGAAGATCGGCGGTAAGACCTTCGAGGAGCGCGTGTTACCGGTCGAGAGTGTGCAGGACTACTTCGGGCACTTCGGGGTTCTCGAACTCGACTTCACCTACTATCGCCCGCTACTGGAACCGAGCGGCGAGCCGTCGCCCAACCTGCGGGTGCTGAACGAATACGCTAGACAAGCACCGCCCGATGCGCTCTTCTTGCTCAAAGCGCCGCAGCAGTTCATCACGCCAACGCTGCGCCGCTCGCGCGGTGGCGACGTGTCGTTTGAGCCGAACCCGACCTACCTCAACGCAGAAGCCTACGACCGGGACTTCCAGCAGCCTGCTCTCGAACTGCTCCAGGATCGGCTGATCGGAGTCATCTTCGAGCAGTCGTACCAGCGTACCCAGGACAGTGCCGAACCGGACGCTCAGATTGAGCAGTTGGACGCCTTCTTCGAGGCCGTACCTCCCGTCGTTCAGCCGCACCTGGAGATCCGGTCGCCACACCTGCTCACGCCCGCCTACTTCGACTGGCTGGCTGAACGGGGACTGGGCCACGTATT
>CAXBBB010000251.1:0-4679 GCA_963973615.1 uncultured Rhodothermales bacterium
GTAGGCCAGTTGAGTATCGGCGTTGTAGTCGTCGTAGCCCGATGCGTTGGCCGGCAACTGGGCGATCATCAGATCCACGCCATGCCACAAATACGGACTGCCGACGAGGTCGCCGGTCGCATCCGCTACCTCGTCGCGGACGTCGTTGAATCCCGCGATACCGGCGTCGGCCTCCACGATCGCATCGAAAGTGAAGCGTCCCGCCAAGCCGTCCGTAGACTGGCCCAGGCGGTGCATGGTCGACCGGAGCGCCTTTCCACCGCGAGCTACATGCCACACACGAACGTCGTCCAGCAGCCCGTTCCAATACTGACCGCTGCGCATGCGTCCCAGATAGGCGGGGCTCCCCACGGCGGATGGCGCCGTTGCTGTTCCAGCGTGGACCTGGTGCCCGTTGACGAACAGTCGCGTGTTGGTTGTCGTCGCCGCGTCGTAGACAACGGCTACGTGCGTCCACTGCTGCAGCGGGACGGCACCGGGGAGAGACGAGAGGCTTTCTGCGCCGCGGACTTCGTAGTTCAGCGCGCCGCCCTCTAATACTCGGAACAGGTATGCCCCGGGGGCGCCCTGGTCGTTGCTCACGATGGTGGCATTCCGGTCGCTGCTCCGGTAAACCCACGCTTCGAGCGTGAAGGCAGACGGTAGGTCGAAGGCGGCTGTGGGAGCCACCTCTGCGTAGTCGTCCGTGCCGTCCAGCGAGAGCGCCAAGCCTGCACCGTGCTGTGCAAGCGGGGCCGTTGCGCGGCTCCACGCCGGGTGATGAGCATCTTCTTGCGGAAAGAGTGCCGAGTGGATGCCGTAGGCGTCGCGGACGTTGGCCCCGCTGCCCTGGTCGAACGGATAATAGGCGACCAGGCCGGACTCGTCTCCCGTCAGCGGGGCGAAGAGTGCGCTTCGCAGTTCGTGTTGGCTACGCGCGACGCGCCACAGGCGCAGCTCGTCGATCGCACCGGCGAAGTGCTGCCCGCTGACGTACCGGCCCACCCACAGTTGACGTCCGGACGCCGACGGGGGGGAGAGCGCGCCCGCTTCGACGAGCGTTCCGTCTACGTACAGCCGAGCCGTGTTGCCGTCGTGTGCGACGGCGACGTGCGCCCACTGCCCGAGCGGTATGTCGGCACCGCTGGCCGTCACGCTGCCGACTCCGCGGATCTCGAAGTTGAGCTTCCGTCCCTGCAGCACGCGCAGCATATACGTGCCGGTCGTGCTGGCGTCGTCGGTCGCAACGATGACGCCGTGCTGGTCGGCGTCGAGCCGGATCCAGGCCTCGACAGTGAACGCTCCCGAGGGATTCAGCGCGCTGGCAGCCGGCACGTAGATGAAGTCGTCTGTTCCGTCGAACACGAGCGCGCTGCCGCCGCGGCGATAGACGCGGTAGCCGTCTTCTTCACCGGTTCGGTCGGTCCAGCCGATCGCGACACGGTCGTCATGCTCGCCGTCGGTGGCGGCTAGGCTTCCGGGCGCGCGCAAGGTGTTGATGCTCCCCTCGTCGCACACGTCCACGGCTGCCGCAGGGCCTTCCATACGCCGGACGCAGTACGTGTGGACCTGGCCGGGTGTGGCTGTGCGGTCTTCGAACTGCGTGTCTTCGGCCGTGGCGCCGCCCGCCAAGTTGATGTCGTGGAGGAGCGCCCCGTCGCGGTACAGGCGAAACGCAGTCGCGCCCGAACCCTGGTCTAGCCACGACAGCTGTACAAAGTTGGGATAGGTGCCGTCGGAGGCAGTGAGGTTGCGAATGGGAAGCGTCTGCCCGACGGCTCCGTCGTCGCATCGGCGCTGGCTTCCCTCGGAGCCGTCCTGCTCCGGCGCTACACAGTAGGTATGCGTCGGTCCGAAGATCGCGCTCACGTCGTCGTAGCGGCGTACGTTCGGCCCGACGACGGCCAGTAACTCGTCGTCTCGATAGACGCGATACCCGGTTTCCTCGTCTGATCGGTCGATCCAGGTAATGTGCACCTTGTCGTCATACAGCCCGTCCGAAGCGGCTACCTCCTCGGCTGGAAACAGCTTGCGGCGCCCCCCGTCGCAGCCGAGTGTCGTTCGGGTACCGTCTGCCTGCTGGGTCACGACGCAGTACACGTACGTGGTGTACGGGCGGCCGTCGGGATCTTCGTATTCCTCGTTCCGGCTGGATATGGAGGCGAGCAGCTTGCCATCGCGAAGCACCTGAACGAACTGGGTTGGCGCATCTTGTTGCTTCCACTGCACGATGACGCGGTCCTCGTACACGTCGTCCGACGCGGTCACGCCTGCTCCCTGATCGACTGGAGCCGACGACGGCAGGAGGGCTACGCCGCCCTGCGAGTCCAGGTGACGCTCGTTGCCGCTGTGGTCCTGAATATCGTCCGTCCCGTCGGAATTAGCGCGGAGGTTGCGCAACAGCTCGAAGCGGTAGTATCCCGTCAAGAACTGTTCGTTGCCCACGAGCGGCGCGAAAAGGGTGCTCCTGATCTCATCGCCCGTTCGGGCCTTGGACCACGTCCGCAACTCGTCGACGTCGCCCTGCCACCGCAGCGCGTTCTTCTCCCGGTAGCCGATCCAAACGGGCTGGGATGACACCCCGGGTGCAAGACTCTGTCCCCCCGCTCCCTGGCTGGCCGACGCCACCGGCGCCCCGTTGACCCACATCGTAGCAGAGGGCGACGCCTGCGGGTCATACGTGAGCGCTACGTGTTGCCACCGGTCCCGGGCCAACGTGCCCGCAGCCGAGACCAGATAATCGGACGGCGTGTTGTACTCGATCCGTCCGTCGCTCAGCAGCAGCAGCTGAAACCCGCCCGGCTGATTGATCAGCGGGGCATGACCGGCGCCCGTGACGCGAACCCATGCTTCAACCGTGAACGCTCCTCCAAACGACGGGGGATTGGCGAGTAGGAGTCCGTCGTCGATTCCGTCGAAGGCGAGCGCATTGCCGCCGCTCGGCATGTCGACTGGCAGAACGCTGGCTTCGGCCGCATCGTCCCCGCGTCCGTCTCCGGGAGTGGAGTCTGTGTCGTCCTGGTGGAGTTCCGAGACCTGCGCCGCGAGGTGCGCGAGCCCCCCTGAGGCGGTGGTCGTAACCGTGAGGGTTTTGGAGGCATCGACAGGTAATACGAGCACTTTCCATGTCTGGCCGTCGAATGCAGTGCCTGGTGGAGGCGTGCCGCCCAGTGGACCGAGATTTACCGCGTCCGAGAGCACCACCTGTAAACCCGTAGCAGCTGCAGTGCCCTCATTGCGAACCGTCAGGTCAAAGACCAGAGGGTCGCCTATGGCGGCTTCGGCTTGCTGGGGAGCCAAAGTAATCGCGAGGTCGGGTTGGCCGCCGACGGGCGCGTCCGACGCAGCCCACCATGCGCCGGTAAGCAAGTCTCCCGAATGGTCGCCGCCCGCTGCGTCTACCGCGCTCGGCAGACCGCCCGCATTGTTTTCGTCGAACCGGTAGTAGGCGACCAAACCGGCTTCGTCGCCCCGCAGTCCACGGCCCATCGTCGCCTGCAGGTCGGTCTGGCTTAGGGCTACGTTCCAGACGCGCGCCTCGTCCATTCGACCATCGAACACCTGACGCCCGGGTTGGAAGCTGCCCAGGAGCAGCGCGTTGCCGTTGGGCGTGGGAGCGTCAACGTTGCCGGACGCGACATGCGCACCATTGACGTAGAGCCGCACGTTGGGCGTCGTAGAGGCGTCGTAGGTGGCAGCTACGTGTTGCCAGTAACCGGCTCGTACGCTGTTCGCGAACGAAGGACTCACCGACCCGCCGCCGCGCGTCTCGTAGCTTAACGCTCCATTGATGACGCGCAAGCTATACGAGCCAGCCGTCCCGTTACCGTCTTTGCTGAAGACTGTACGCGGACCGTCTACACTGGCCGGCTGAATCCACGCTTCGAGCGTGAACGCGCTGCCCAGATCCAACGCGTCGGCATCTGCGATCTGGACGTAGCCAGCACCATGATCCGACGGAGCGAGCGCGAAGCCCGAAGACGCAGATGGTGGGGCCACCGCAAAGCCTTGCACAGCGAAGTCGTCGCCCGCGCCGTCGGACGGGCCGGAATCGGGGTCGGCCAACGACGAAGCGACGAGTTCTGCGCTCAGTTTGCCCTGTGTGCCGGTGCCAGTCACCCGGAAGCGATAAGAAGCGCTCGTCGAGGCGTCCAGCGTTTCGATGTCCCAAGTGGCTTCGTTCCCGCTCACGACTACCGATCCGTCGCCCCCGGTGGCGGCCAAGCTCAGTCCGTCTGCGGCGAGAGCCAGGCGAACGTTGCGCGCAGTCTCGCCTCGGTTTGTGACGTAGGCCACCACTTCGGTTTGGGCGCCGCTAGCGAGTGTGCCGGTCGAAGGGGACAACGTGACTTCGAGATCCGCCAGTGCCAGCGGCTGCGAAGCGGACCACCACGCACCGTCCGACAGGGAGCCGCGGTGGCCCCCGGATAGATCGTAGGCGTGTGCAAGTCCGCCCCGGTTGTTCTCGTCGAAGCGATAGTAGGCCACCAGTCTGCCGCCGGTAGCTTGATAGACCGCCGGGTCGACTGACTCGCTCATGCGATCGGCCAGGATATTGCTCGGGACGACGTGGTCCCACACGCGCACCTCGTCGACCAGCCCGTCAAAGGCCTCATCAGCCCAGTGTCCGGCGTAGAAGCGCCCATCCGAGTCGGGCCACGCGCTGGTCGAGAAGGTCGCCTGCCGTTGGCCGTTGACGA
>CAXBBB010000252.1:0-4669 GCA_963973615.1 uncultured Rhodothermales bacterium
ACAGCGGCGAACCGCAGGCGATACAAGATGCCGAGTCCAACATAGATGATCTCTTCTCCCAGCGGTTCGTACAACCGCGTGACGAGTGATCCGCTCTCGGATATGCCTGATAAAACAATACCGGGTAGTGATCGGTCGGTGAGATCACCGTAGTCAAGACTAGCGGCTTCGAGCGGGATTAACCCTGTAGGGGTGATAAATGGGACGTAGGGCTCCTGGCCTTTTGCGGTCAAACCGTAGGCGCTCATCGCTAGGATAACAACGAGCATTCTGCGCACAGGACCCGCCGTGCGAACGCGAGTCATCGGCCCAGCAGGTGGACGGGGCGCGTTAAGACGACGCCGCCCGTTTCGACGCGCAGCAAGTAGAGGCCTGAAGCCAGCGAGCCCGACCAGCCCAGCGGGTGGTGTCCCGGCGCCATCGTATCGTCTGCGACGAGGGCGACGCGGCGTCCCGTAGCGTCGTACAGGTCGGCGCGGACGTGAGCGGTGGTGGGCAGTTCAAGGGCAACGGAAAAGGCGTCTTGGGCAGGCGAAGGGTAGGCAGCACCCAAGGCCAAACGCGTCGGCAACCCGTTCGGCGTGGAGGCGGTCACGAACTGCGTCGCGCCGCCGCTAACAAACGCGCTGCCCGACCGCTCTCCGCTAACGGCTTGCACGCCCCACCAGTAGGTACCTTCGGGAAGCCGCAGGGTGAGCGATCCCGTCCGCAGTCCGGTCGATGTCGTCAGGCGCGTACCGTCGGACAGACGTGCGTCGGGGAGGCGGATGTCGGCGACGCCAGCTTGGGTGCCGACCCACACGTCGTAGGTCATGCCCTCGACTGCATCCCACGTCAGCGTCAGGCCGTCCGTCGTAACTGTTGAGGCCAAACCTCCGGGCGTAGCGGGGATGCCGCGTGGGTTGCCGGTTTCGTTGCGGTAGATCGCTGTCGAGGCGCCAGCCGCGTTGTATCCGCCGACAAACAGGTCGAGGTCGAGGTCGCCGTCCACGTCGGCGACGTCAAGGGCCGTTCCCAGCGAGGCGATCAGGTTGGAGGCGCGGCGAATGTCGTCATCGTCGACGCGGTAGACGATGGTTTCGAAGCCGGACGAAGGAGTGGACGTGCCTGACAGGACTAGGTCGTCGTCGCCGTCGCCGTCCAGATCGCCCGATGTAATGGAGCCGCCGAACAAACCAGCGATTTCGGTGATGGTGTTGGTGGTGTTCTGCTCGACGAAACGGGCCGTGGCTGGGGAGGGCGCCGACTTCGACCCATCCGTCTCCGATGCGTACCACTTTTCCGAACACGCGTCCTTCGGTTTCGCGTGTCGGCTGGTAGGCCGAGCCGTCGTGGCGAAAGAGCGCCGTGAGCGTGCGGCCGTTCGTTAGGCCGGTGACGAGCAGGTCGGGGCGCCCGTCGTTGTTCTGATCTGACCAGTCAACGTCGCCGAAGACGATGGCGGGTTGCCCGGCGTCGACCGAGTCGAATCCGCCAGTCGCGTTCTGCACGAGCAGCACGCCTTGTGATACGTACGGAGCACGCGTCGCCGATGTGCCAGTCAGGTAGAGGTCGGGGCGCCCGTCGCCGTTGTGATCGGCCCAGCGCGTCGTCCCGCTGTGAAGCGCGGGCAGGTCGATGCCCGACGGCACCAGCGTGCCCCCATCGTTTCGGTAGAGAACCGTGGAGGGCGCGTACGGCAGGTCAGCAGACGTGCTCCCGGAAACGATCAGGTCCACGTCTCCGTCGCCGTCATAGTCGGTCCAGCGTGCGTCGGAGTGGGCAAGGGCTGCCAGGTCGGACTGAACCAGCGTGAGGGCAATGCGCTCGCCGCCTGGAGCATTGGGGTCGGGCGTCGTGCCGTCGTTGCGATAGAGCAAGCCGCGCATCGTGTAGGGCGCGAATGCGTCGGCGCGCATCTGCCCCGTCATAAACAGGTCGAGGTCGCCGTCGGTATCTACGTCTGCCCACACTGCAGAACCCCAGCGGAGAGACGGCAGCGTCTGCGGCATCCGCGAAAACGTGAACGGGTGGCGGACAGTCTGAGCGAAGGCGGGAGCCGCGGTCGTCAGGGCGAGGAGCAGAAGAAGCAGGCGCATGAGGAGGCGTCGAGCGGGGCGGGCTAGATACTACAAATGAGCGCGCGGCGAAAGGCCTTTCGCGGTCTCCATCCTCCGGCCATCTATGCGGCTTCCGCTGTCTCAATCATGCGCTCAGCCTGAGCGTGCCCCAGATAGCGGTCCATCGCCCAATGCGCGCCGTATATGACCGGAGTCACGGCGACGGCGACGATGAACTTGTAGGCGTAGTTGAACAGCGTGACGGCAACGACGGTCTGGATGGTCATTTGTCCCGAGAGGTAAAACGCGACGAACAGGACGACGAACGTATCCAGGAACTGCGACCCGAGCGTCGATCCGGTCGCGCGCAGCCAGAGCATCCGGCCTTGCGTCAGATCGCGCAGCCAGTGAAACAGCGCAATATCGACCAATTGGCCGATCAGATACGCTACGATGCTGCCGACGATGATCCACGTCGACGCGCCGAACACTTCGTCGAACGCGCCCCCGGAAACGGGCGAGAACGATGCCGCGGGGACCGCCATCGCGAGCTGTAAAAGCCCAAACTCGAACACGATCATTGCCACACCGACGTACGTAACAAACCGGATACCGGCCTTGCCGTAGTACTCGTTGATCAGATCCGTGACGATGAACGTGACGGGAAACGCGATCACGCCCGCTGTCATCACGACCGATCCGAACTCCTCACCGAACAGCCGAAGCGGACTGGGCAGATTGAGAACGGTGAACAGTTTCCCCGCCGTCGCTTCGGCAACGACTAGCGCCGTCAGGAAAACCGCCGTGCAGATGACGAACAGCTTTTCAGGTCTGCCGAGAACGTGGAACGTGCGGGTGGCGCTCACGAAGCGTCAGCGGCTTCGGGCTGGGAGGTCAGTATGTGCTCGCCATTCTCGCGAAAGCGTTCGAGCAGCGCATTCAACGTCTGCATATCCTCAGGTGGAAGCGCGCCGGACAAGCGCTCGTGGAATCCATTGATGCCAGGGTCGATGGCGCTCAGGACCTCCAGTCCGTCCTGTGTGATGCCGACGAGAACGACGCGGCGATCGGTGTGGGAGCGTGTGCGCTCGGTCAGCCCGGCGCGCGTCAGGCGGTCGAGCAGGCGCGTCACGTCGGGGGTGCGGTCGAGCAGGCGTTCGCCGATGTCCGAGCACGTCAGCGTATCGGGATGGCTACCGCGCAGGATGCGTAGCACATTGTACTGCGACAGGGTTATGCCGTGAGCAGAGAGCAGCTGTACGATTTCGCCGGAGAGCCACGCTTGCGTCACCATCAGGCTGAGGAGCGTTTCCTGCGTCGGCGAGACGAACGCGCGCTGCTGTATGCGTTGCGAAAGAGTGGAAGACATCGGCAGTACACAAAAGTTGTCGCGACAAACGGGTGTGCGCGGGAAGGCGTTCCACTAGCGCTCGGCGATCAGCCGACGACGTGCTCTGCTTCAGGTGCTCGCTCCGTCAGCGGAGCCTGCTTGTCGGGAGCGATGGGGAGCGTGAAGCCGAACGACGAGCCTTTTCCCAGTGTGCTCTCGATCTGAAGTGTGGTATTGTGGGCAGCGAGGATGTGCTTCACGATGGCGAGGCCCAATCCCGTTCCTCCGGCGTCGCGTGACCGGCTTTTATCGGCGCGAAAAAAGCGCTCGGTGATACGGGTAAGGTCCTGCGGGGCGACGCCGATGCCGTTATCAGCGACGGTCACTTTCAGCCCGCCTTTCGGCAGCACGCGTAGTACGACGTCGACGAATCCCCCCAGATTGTTGTACTTGATGCCGTTCTCGACCAAGTTGGTCATTACCTGCCCGATACGCGACGCGTCTCCAAGGACGACGGGCAAGTCACCTCGGGCACGCAGGCTGACTTCGACGCCTTTGGCTTCGGCGATGGGCTCGATGGTCTCGATGACCTCGCGGGCAACAGCGAGCATGTCGAACGCTGTCCGATCCATCTTGAGTTCGCCGGTTTCGATCTTCGTCAGTTCGGTCAGGTCGCGCGTGAGCATCTGCAGGCGCCTCGTGTTGCGCAAGATTTTCTGCACGAACCGCTCGCGCACGTCCTCATCCTCGAGTGCGCCGTCGAGCAGGGTTTCGGCGAAGCCTTTGATCGCGAAGACAGGCGTCTTGAGTTCGTGCGACACGTTGCCCAGGTAGTCGCGCCGATACGTCTCCATCTTTTTGAGCGCGGCGATCTCTTTCTCCATCACCTGGCCCGTCCGATAGACCTGCCAGAGCAGTGCGTTGAACTCGTCGCCTTTGGGCAGTTCGAGCGTCGACAGGTGGTCGAAGCGCAGCTTGCGGACGCGTTTCAGGGACAGCCGCGCCAGATCGAGCCGCCGCCGCACGTGCCAGTCGGACGCCAAATAGGCCACTAGCCCGATCAGCACGACGCAGACGAGCAGTCCGACCAGGGAATCCGTTAGCCCGGTCAGGTAGCCGATCAGCAGCACGACAAGAGCGCCCGCCGCCGTCGACAGCCCCAGCTTAAGACCGACCTTACTGGGCTTGCGTCGCTTCTTGGCCGCTGCCATGGTTACTTGCGGAAGCGGTAGCCGACGCCCTTGACCGTCTCGATGTAGCCCTCGCCCAGCTTTTCGCGGACTTTGCGCACGTGAACGTC
>CAXBBB010000253.1:0-4659 GCA_963973615.1 uncultured Rhodothermales bacterium
GGATTACTCCGGCCTCGTCGGACGCGACGGCCCCGACGGGCACGCGCTCGAAGACGACGTTGCCGCCGACTACGACCTGGCGTGACACGTCCGGGAAGACGAGCTTGACGTATCCGCCGTTGCGTGACACGAATGTTGGAAGGGTCTCTTCCGTAGCAGTGCTTTCTGCCATGATGTTTGTGCGATGTAGCGCAGCCACTCAGGGAGCCGAATCCAGCACGGACCCGGCTCCCTGCGAATTAGCTGCCCTGGATGATGTAGTGCGTCTCCGGGTTCTTGACCTCAAGCGTCTGCTTGGCCTGCCACCATTTGGCGGTCGAGTCCTTGACACCGGTCTTGCGGAAGTCGTTGTCCTGGTGTCCCAGCGCCTCCAGCTCGGCGTAGCTCACGTTGGCCTGGTCGACCACGACGCCGAAGTGGACCTTGCCGATCTCGTCGAAACCGGGGTGGTGCACGATCGACAGGTCACCGTGGCGCCCCTTCAGATCCGTCGTGCGCACGCCTGCTACCATCCGCGTCGGCAGGTTCTGCATCTTTGCCAACTGGAGTTTGTCCAGCTCGGAGCACAGCTTGGCATCTGCGAACAGGATGCGCTTCTTGCTGCCCGTGTTACCCGTGAACACCTCTTCGCCGATGTCGACGATCCCCGACTCCGACAGGTTACCGATCGAGTAGCCGATCGTCTGGCTGACGTAGTGCAAGATCCCCGCCTGGGTCAGCCGAAGCTCGCCGTTCTCAGCGAGGGACACCGACGGCAAGCCGAAGAAGTTGTTGTACTCGATGCCGCGCCGCATGTCGATTACTGTCCCAGCCTGGTTGACCGCGAGGTCGTGCGAGCTGGTGTAGTTCTTCGTCTTCTTGCGGTGCGTCGACGACTCCACGACAGCGTCGTAGCTGTGGATGAAGTTGAAGAGCATGTCGGGCGTGACGATGCGGCTTGCCGACGGCGTATCCGACTCGGTCTTGCTGTTCGTCATGCGCACCATCACTTCTCCGTCGGCGACCGCTGGGACGGTGCCCATCGCTGCCGGCGAAGTGCTCTTGGTGGTGGCCACCTTGATCGCCATTACGGTGATCGTACCTGCGCCCGGGTTCGTCGACGTGACGAGGAGCAGCGCGCCAGCCGTCGTTGCGTTGTTGGGCAGCATGATCAGGTCGTTCGCGCGCCAGAGAGCCGCGTTGTCGACGGCGATCGTCTTGGCCGCGCCAGCTGCACCAGCCGTAGCCGCGCCGTTGACCGTGTCCCGGCGTGCGGGCGTGCGGTCTCGCAGCTCCCACTCGATGGCCACGTTGTGGACGGGCTTTCGCTTGCGCGCTCGCCGCATCATCTGATCAAGCGGCACGTTCGCCGATTCGTCAGAGAACGTGACCGCGTCGGATACGTCGCGCACCTTGTGGTCGTCCGGCGTGGTCGTCTCCTTCAGCGCTCCGGCCACAGCCATCGCGTTGACGGTCGTACCGGCGGCCGCGGCCTCCTGTAAGCCGAGCGCGTCGAACGTGACGAGTGCGATGGCGATCAGAAACAGCACCGCGAGGGCGCTGCGTCCACTGCGCAACTTCATCATGTCACGAAGCGGCGTCGCGCTGCCGTCCTCGTGGCCGGTCTTCCCGGCGTGTGTTTGGGTGCGCATGGCGTTCCCTTCGTGTTTGGTTAGACAAGGTGCCTCCCTGCCGTCCTGGCGATTGTCCCTTAGGAGCGGTGCTCCTTGCGGGTAGTGGTCTCAGCCGAGCATCTCGGTCAGCGGGTCGCGCGACCTGCGCATTTGCTGCGCGAGCTCCTGCGCCTGCTTCTGCCCCGACGGGCGGCGCTCGGCTTTGGCGGACGATTTGTCTGCGAACCGCGCGATGCCGTCGCCCTTCTTCTGGCGAGACTTCGACTTCACGTCCGTGATCGCCTCGTTGCGGCCGTCGACCTTGGCTTTGTCCGCCACCTCTTTGGCGAGCCGGTCGAAGTGCAAGCCGCGATAGATGACCTCGGCGAACTGATCGGTCGGGTTGTCGATGAAGTCGGCGATCTGCTGGCGCGCTTCGGCTGCCGCTTTTGTGTCGAGCTTGCGATCTGTGGCCAGCTTCTCGATCGAAGCCACAGCCGTTTGCTGGAAGCGCTCGACCTCCTGGGCGACTGCCGCCTGGCGCTGCTGGCGAGCCTTCTGCTCAGCCTCGCGGCGCCCCTGTGTCCGGATGTGCTCGCGGTAGCCTGCGGGGTCCTCATCTTCGTCGGGAATCGTGAGCATGTCGCCCAGATGCTCGCGGAGCACATCGGCCAGGTCTACGTCACCGCCACGCGATAGAGCGCCGATCACGCCCGTCAGCTGCGGGTACGCCTGCATGACCTGGAGGATGGTGTCGTTGGCCTGTCGCTCGCGCTGCAGTTCGCCCACGACGTCGTCCGGCGTCTCGAACGTCAGATCTGGGAACGCCGTGCGCACTGCGGCCAGCACCGCGTCGGGCTGGGCAGGCTGCTCGGGTTCGTCGTCCTCTTCTTCCTCCGGCTCTTCCTCATCGTCCGGCTCCTCTTCCTCGCCATCGTCTTCGTCGACGTCGTCCTCTTCGCCGAGGTCTTCGTCTTCAAACTGGTCGTCCTCTTCTGCGTCGTCAGCGTCGCCGCTTTCGAGTCGCGCCAGGGCGTCCTCCATCGAGATGTTGTCAGCGTCGTCGTCGAAAAACGCGTCGCCATTGCGAGCGCCGTCGATGTAGTCGACTTCGTCGGTGTTGGTGCGCTCTGTCGGCGCTGTTGCTCGGTTAGCCATAATCGGGGTGTGGAGTGGTTGGGTGCCTCCCTGCCGCTCCAGCAGCCCGATTGTGTTATCTGATCAGATCAGGATTCGCGTGGATGTTGCCGACCACGCGCCCCGCCGATCCCAGTGACATTGCGCGGTGCTTGAAGCTGGTCGACTCGTCGCCCTGCGCGAGCAGCCACCATCCCTTCTCGGAATGACTCCACTGCACAACGGCTAGGCCATATTCCGTCTCGACTATGTCGTGCTCATACACATCGACTCCGGTTCTATCGTGATGGACGTTCAGGCCGGTGAACTGCATGAGGGTCACGTCGTGAGGGCTGAACACGCCGTGAGGAGTGCCGACCGAAATGACTTCGCCGCGCATGTCAAGGCCAAGCGCACAGACCGGCTCCATGTCGGCTCCGTCCCATGCTCGAAACTTGATTGGTCGCTCCATGCGCTTACAGTGTCAGACCGTCAGCCGTGGGGCTGATCGGCGCGGTGGATGAGGCGTCGTAGCTGTTCGGGTACGGATTCGGCTCGTCGTGATAGCCTTCCTCGCGCTGCTCTTTCAGGTCCATGCCGAGACGCATGATCGCATCCTCAATGCGCTCAGCAGCAATCACGCGGCTGCGACTTTGCCGGTCGCCCGTCTTGATCCGCTGCAAGATGCCGTCGAGTTCGCTGCGCATTCCGCGCGACTCGGCCGTGAAGTTGCGGTAGCTCGGAGTCTGTCCCATTTCCCCAGCCACGTTCCTCCATGCGTTTCGGATAGGCTTGGGAAGATCGGCAAACCTCGGCATTGGGTCGCCCCGGAAGTTGACGAACCCGACGCTGCGACCGTACTCGTCGTAGGCATGCTCTGCGCTGAACTGATCGACTTCGCTTCCGTCGTTGGTGATGTAGGTCTCTGCCATTGGATTACGCCTGTGCGGTGGGTGAAGGGGAAAACTGGTTGGCCACGCCGCCCATAGAGCCAGCGGGCATCTGCGCGTTCTGGTCGATCTCGAACTCTCCGGCCTGACCCAGCAGCGTCTGTGCGTCCATGTCGCCGCTCTGCGCGGCCATCATCAGCGGCTGGACCAGCTCGGGCGACGCATCGAGAGCCGTGGCCTGCTCGATCATCGGGTTGGTGCGGTCGATGATCTTGAGCAGTTGCCCGGCTTTCGGGTGGCTGCTCATCTCCAGGAACTGGCGGAACGTGATGCGCTGTCCGCCCAAGAACTCCTTCAGACTCTCCTCGAAGAGCTGGCGGTACGTTGCCGTGTCCGCGCTGTCGGCCACGACCATGTCGAAGACGGCGTCTCTGACCTTGTCCGGGTCGAAGTGCACGCGCCGCCCCTTGTCCGCCGTGATCAGGCCAGGCCGGTCGTAGAACTGCTGGATGCACTGGACCGCCTTCTTGTCGAGCTGGTGGAGCGCCCAGAAAAACGTCTCGAAGAAGATCAGCGTCGTCAGGCTGGCCGTCGTCTGCTGCATCGAGTAGATGGCTGCCGGCTGCCCAGACTTTGGAGCCGCGCCCATCTGCGCGCCAACGACTCCGGAAAGCTCCTGGATGTGACTCTTCTGGTCGTTGAGCCACTCGAAGATGCCCGACGGTATGGCGCTGGCCGTGATCTGCTGGACGACCTTGTTCATCTGCATGCCCGGCTTCAGCTTGAGGCTGATCACGCCGTTCATCTTCGTCCACTCCTCTGCGATGTCCTCGATCGACATGCCGGTAGCGCTCAGTGCTTCCTCGTCGATGAGCAGCACACCTTTGGCACTCGCTGAGAGCATGTGGTCGATCGCCGTCGTCATCCGGTTGACCAGACGCTGCGGGTCCTCGATGTCCTCGATCAGCCCCCACCACTCGCCGTCCATCCACTGCGCGAAGCTGACGACGTACGGGTGCGACTGGTGCCAGTACGGCTCCTCGCCCTCTGCCAGCACGTGG
>CAXBBB010000254.1:0-4650 GCA_963973615.1 uncultured Rhodothermales bacterium
ACCGAAATCGGTGAGGAGTTAGGTTTGTACACCTTCTGAGCGATTCTCTCGTTTGAGAGTCCAAACCTGACGCCTCCCTGGGGGCTTGGCCCTGTTTCACACTCACTGTGAGAGCTAGGGGCTTTGCGCTTATTTTCATTTACTCTCTCCTGTATGTTCGCGATGTCGTCCCGCCTCGCCGCTCTGTTTCTCTGCTCTGCCGTGCTAATCGGCTGTAGCTCGTCCGCTCCCCCGGTCGAGCCCCCATCGCCGGACCGAAGCGCGCTTGAAGCATTGTATTGGGAACGCGTCGCCGAGGATCGGTCGCAGTACGTGCAGGCCGACGTGGACTTCATGAGCGGGATGATCGGGCACCACGCTCAGGCGCTCGTGATGTCGCAGTTCGCCGAACCCAACGGCGCCGACGCTGCCATTCGGACGCTAGCGGCACGCATCATGAACGCCCAGCGCGACGAAATCGCGGCGATGCAAAAGTGGCTGCGCGACCGCGACCTGCCGGTCATCACGTACCGAGTCGACGGCGCCCGCCTGATTCTGGGCATCGAAGGCGAACCCGAGGGCACGCCACTTCCCGAAGCTGGAACGCACGATCACTCATTGATGCCCGGTATGCTGTCGCAAGCGCAACTCGACGAACTGCAGGCGGCGCGCGGCAAGCTGTTCGATCGCTTGTTTCTGACCTATATGATCGGTCACCACGGCGGCGCCGTCACGATGGTTAACGAGTTGCTTGACGCGGGCGGTGCCAACCTGGACCGCGCCTCGTTCAAACTGGCTTCGGACATCAACGCCGATCAGTCGACCGAAATCGTCCGTATGCGCCAGATGCTCGAAGCCCGTGGCGGCGCTCCGGCTTCGGCTACAGGCGGACACGCACACTAACTTCTGTCTCCCTCAAACCCCGCTCCTATGCGAACCCGCTACACCCTCACCGGCACGCTCGCCGCTTCCCTGCTCGTCCTCGGGCTGGCAGGCTGCGCGTCGAAAAACGGCATGATGTCCGACGCGATGCCTTCCTCCCCGTCGATGTCGCGAGCCGACATGATGCCGCCTTCGCCCGACCCGCGCGTCGGACTGCGTCCGGGCGTGTTCGACGCGCAGGAAGCAGCGTGGAACGTCAACCTCGTGTCGACGACGCCCCCGCCCCAGTCATTCGTCGGCGCCTGGAACTCGGACCTTGCGTTTCAGGGCAACTACGTGTTCCAGGGTAACTTCGACGGCGTGATCGTCTGGGACATCTCGGACCCTGCCAACCCTGTCGTCGTCACTGAGTACGTCTGCCCGGCCTCGCAGAGCGACGTGTCGGTCTATGGCGACTTGCTCTTCGTCTCGGGCGAAGGCAACGAAGGCCGCCTCGATTGCGGCACACAGGGCGTCGAAGAGCGCGTGAGTGACGAGCGTTTGCGCGGCATCCGCATCTTTGACATCTCGGACGTGCGTAATCCGCAGTACGTGTCGAACGTCCAGACGTGCCGTGGCTCGCACACGCACTCGGTCCTCAAAGACCCCAACGACGACGAGAACGTCTACGTCTACGTGTCGGGCTCGGCTGGCGTCCGCCCGGACGCTGAACTGGCTGGCTGCTCCGACGCCATGCCCGAAGACGACTCGGAATCGGCTCTCTTCCGTATCGAAGTCATCAAAGTCCCCCTCGCCGATCCGACGCAAGCCGCCATCGTCAGCTCGCCCCGCATCTTCGACAATCTCCCCGCCCCGCCGACACGCGAGAGCATCTCGCCCGCCGATCAGCGTGAGATCGATCAGGCCCGCGCGGAGGGCAAGTTCGTCGCCTTCTTCTTCGGCCAGGACCGCATCGTTCCTGACCGGATAGTCGGTCCCATGCTGGCCCAGATGGTCGAGCAGCGCGGCGGAACGGGCGAACCTACGGAGGCTGACAGCGCCCTGCTGCGCGAGCGCTTGCCCGAGATGCTCGCCGAGCGTTTCGGCGGTGGCGATGATGGCGACGACGAAGTCCAGCGTGGCCCCAACCAGTGCCACGACATCACGCTCTATCCGGAAATCGGACTCGCCGGTGGCGCGTGCGAAGGTTATGGCTTGCTGCTCGACATCTCGAATCCCGCTGCACCTCGCCGCATCGACGCCGTCGCCGACTCAAACTTCGCCTACTGGCACAGCGCGACGTTCAACAACGACGGCACCAAAGTGCTCTTCACCGACGAGTGGGGCGGCGGAACTGGACCCAAGTGCCGCGCCGACGACCCGATGGAATGGGGCGCCAACGCCATCTTTACGCTCGACGGAAATGACATGACGTTCCAGTCGTACTGGAAGCTGCCAGCGGCCCAAACGTCGACCGAGAACTGCGTTGCCCACAACGGCTCGATGATCCCCGTCCCCGGTCGCGACATCATGGTGCAGAGCTGGTATCAGGGCGGCATCTCGGTCTTCGACTGGACCGATCCCAAGAACGCCTACGAGATCGCCTACCACGACCGCGGGCCGCTCGACCCGAACCAGTTACAGACGGCTGGAAGCTGGTCGGTCTACTGGTACAACGGGATGCTCATCAGCAGCGAAATTGCGCGCGGACTGGACATTTTCGAACTCACCCCGAGTGCGCATCTGACCGCCAACGAGATCGCCGCTGCCAACACCGTCGTCCTCGACCGCCTCAACGCGCAGGGACAGCCCAAATACACGTGGCCGCCCTCGTTCGCCCTCGCCCGAACCTATACGGACCAACTCGAACGCGAAGGCGTCCTCGACGCCGCTAAAGTCGCCGCCGTCCGCACGGGACTGCGTGGAGCCGAGTCGACCTCGGGAACGGCCCGCCGCGCCGCCCTGACGACGATGGCCGACGAGATGTCCGGCATGACCAACGCCAAAGCCCGTATGCTAGCCGAAACGCTCCGCGCGCTGGCTGGCTGATCGAAACGTAGTAAACTCAAAACGCCGCCGAGAGCTTGATGCTTTCGGCGGCGTTTTGAGTTTGCGTTTGTGACAGACAAGGCTCTGGCGCGCAGATCGAAAAAAGAGTGGCCTGCTCATGGCAACGTCGCTAGCCTTTGCATCGCCCGCTGCTTATGAGTTTAAGGGCTGCTAGCTGATCAATAGCTTCCAAAGCAAACAGGCCCGCCACCGAAGCGACGAGCCTGCTAGTGCTCGCGAAAAGGCGATTTAGCTGACAGTCGGCAGTGCCTTGGTGGCTTCGCCGTCTCCGCTCGAAAGCTGGCCTTTCTCGCCGCCGGGGAATTGCTTGACGTCCTCGTGATTGAGTTCCATGCCGGTGCCCTTGGCGATGGGCGACGACTCATGGATCGCGTACTCGCTGTTGGGTAGCGTCTCGACGTAGTCGAGGGCGGCGACGGCGGCTTCGCGCATCGAATCGTCGGCGTTGTCCTGCATGGACTCACCGTTGTGCTCGATTTTGAGTTCGAACAGGTCGAACAGGTGGGCGAAGGCGGCGCGCTCGCGCTGGAATTCGACGCCGTGGTCGCCGTCACGCAGTTGCTGGTCCATCTTGCTCAGCGCGCATGACAGGGCGAAGATTAGGATCGCGTTGTCGGCGACGCGGGCCTGCTGGGCCTGGCGCGTCACGATGTCCTCACGCTCCCACTTGCTGACCATCTTGAACAGGTGCGAGTGCAACTGGACGAGGCGCGACAGGCGACGGGCGAACGAGGCAAGCGACGGATCGAGACGCGTGATCTGCGGCGCGGCGGGCTTGAGGCCGAGGAACAGTTGGATGCCCAACGGAATCGCTTTGGCGAGGATCGTCGGGTTGAGGCCGTTGGTAACCATGCGCTGCGCGTTGGCGAGCGGCGACTCGTCGTTGTCCCACAGCAGCGCGCCCTGGATGCCTAGCATTGACTCGGCGAGTTTGCGGCCTCCATAGGCAAACACGAACGGCTGCATCACTTCGTTCGAGCCTTCGACGATGCGGTGGATGCGGTTGTCGCGCCACAAGCGCTCGAACTCGTTCTCGGTCACGTAGCCTTCTCCACCCATGATCTGCATTGCGTCGTCGATGGCTTCCCATCCGTACTGCGAGCAAAACACTTTGGTCATCGCCGTCTCGACCATGATGTCGGTGTCGCCCCGGTCGAGCATGCCGGTCATCATGTAGAGCATCGAATCCATGGCGTACGTGTACGCGCTCATCCGGGCGATGCGCATGCGGACGCCCTCGAAGTCGGCGAGCGGGCGGTCGAACTGGTAGCGCGTCTGCACCCATTTGGTCGACTGCTCGAACGCGCGGTCTGCGGCTCCGGCGATGCCTGCCGACAGCGTACAGCGGCCGTAGTTGAGGCATGTCAGCGCGACGATCAGGCCGCGTCCTTCCTGGTGCAGCAGGTTCTCTTTGGGCACCTTCACGTCGGTAAAGCGGATGCGCGCCTGCCACGTGCCCCGGATGCCGGTCTTGCTGCGGTTCTTCTGGAAAATGTCGACGCCTTCCATGTCTGCTGCTTCGCCATGACGGTGAACATGCCCGCGAGCGCGCCGCTCGTCGACCACTTCTTCTCGCCGTTGAGGATGTAGCACTGCTCCTTCTCGTTCCACTCGCAGCGCGTTTCCTGCCCCGCCGCGTCCGATCCGACTTGAGGCTCGCTCAGGCAGAACGCCGACAGATACTCACGCGCGACCTTGGGCAAGAACCGCTTCTTCTGCAAAGTCGCGCGTGAGTATCTG
>CAXBBB010000255.1:0-4645 GCA_963973615.1 uncultured Rhodothermales bacterium
GTGCTGATGGTGCACGGCAGCCCACGCCGGATCAACGAGTACCTGTTCGAGGACCGCCCCGACGATCTCATCCTGAAACGGATGGCCGGTGCAGGCGCCGACGTGCTGCTCTTCGGCCATACGCACAAACCGTATCACAAGGCGCTTACGACCCAGATGGACGATGGGCAGGTCGTCTACCGCCACGCCATCAACACAGGCTCGGTCGGCAAACCCAAAGACGGCGATCCACGCGCCTGCTACGCCCTCGTGACCATCGACGCCGAGCGCCCCAAGGCAGATCCTGCGTACTGCTCAGTCGAGTTCGTCCGCGTCGCCTACGATGTCGAGAAGGCGGCGCGGGCCATCGAAGCCAGCCCGCTACCGAATGCGTTCGCGCAGATGCTCCGCGACGCCTGAGCCCAACGCCATCTCGTGAGTCAGCCTGAACGATCTACTCGCCCTCTCCGAGGCGCTGGATGACCTGGGCTTGCCCCGTAAACGAAAGCCCCTGAGAGCTTGCCGTCGAGATCATCACTGTCTCGATGAGCGGGTCGCTCACGTCCGTGTCTGCCGACCACGTCACCAGAAAGTTGGCTCCCGATCCACCCGTGTCGTCGTTCACCGCGACGACGTACGCTCGGGAGACGAGCGGCCCGAGCGTCAGCGGAGCATCGAGGTATTCGCGGACTAAGCGGCCATCGGAGTCGTAGTATGCGACCGAGGCGACGGTGACTGATCGCCTCGGGTCCGTGTTGCGCAGGCTCAGCGTGGCTGCGAGCTTGAAGCGTCTGTCGCCGTCGTTGTGGTAGATGTGAGAGTACACCGGAACGTAGACGACGGCGCCTGAGCGCGCCCCCTCTGGAAACTGGGTCAAAGGAGCGCCTATAGGACTGCCCGGGCGCTCGGCGGCTTCCTGAGTAGCCGATGTGCTAGGCGGCGCGAAATCGTCTGCAGGGGTTTGGCAGCCCGCTAGCAGTACAACCCAGGCGGTGAACACGAAGGCAAAGCAAGCGGACAGTCGGAAATACATGAAGACACGGACGTGAGAGCGCGTAAACTACGCGTCTCGTCGAACGAGAAGGAGGAGATCACCCTGCCCACCCATCACACTCGCCCATGCCCCGCTCGCTGCTCGCGCTCGCCTTCATTCTCACCTTCTCGGCCTGCGCGCCAACTACGGACGACTCGGCGAACGCCGATGCTACCGTATTCGTAGCCCGCTTGGGAGCCGATACCGTCGCCGTCGAGCGCGTGGTGCGCGACGCCAGCGGTGCCGACGTTACGCTGATCACGCGCGTGCCTACCACCCAGCGGACCGAAGCCCGGATCGACCTCGACGCCGATAGTCAGATGCTCGGCTACACGTCCGAAACGCGCGACGCTGGCGGTCAGGTGATCCAAACCCTGAGCATAACCCGCGATGGAGACAGCGTGCGCGTGCAGGCAGGTGATGCATCCCCACGCGCGTTTGCTGCCGGTCTCGATGCGCTTCCGTTCGTCGAGTATGCGCACGCGTCGTTCGACCTGGCCCTCCAGCGTGGAACCAATGGAACGCTGCCGATGGCGACCAACCGGTCCATTCTCGACTTCACGCTCACCCGCCACGGCCAGACGGCGACCGTTCGCCACCCTTCTCGGGGTGCGATGGCGGTCACGTTGGGCCCCGATGGCGGCCTCGACACACTCGACGCCGCCGAAACGACCCGCAAACTCCTCGTCACCCGAGCGCCCGGGTTCGACGTGGACGCGTTTGAGCGACGCGCCGCGGCACTCGACGCCGGCGGTCGCGGGATCGGAGCGCTCTCGGGCCGTGCAGAGACACAGGCGACCATAAACGGAGCGACGATCACCATCGATCACGGGCAGCCCTCTCTCCGTGGGCGGCAGGTCTGGGGCTCCGTTATTCCCTACGGCAACCTCTGGCGCACCGGCGCCGACCGCGCAACGCACCTCACGAGCGACCGGCCGATCGTGCTCGGCGAAGGGGCCAACGCGCTTCGCATTCCCGCTGGGACCGTCACGCTATTCTCTGTCCCGGAGGCTAACGGCGTGCTCATCGTGAACGAGCAGACCGGACAGAACGGCAACTCGTATGACCAAACCCAAGATGTAGGCCGCGTCCCGTTCACGCTGGAAACGTTGACGACGCCCGTCGAGCAGTTGGAGATCGTCGCCGAGCCGAACGGTAATGGTGGAAGACTGGTCATCCGCTGGGGCAACCGCGCGCTCTCGGTTCCGCTGCGCGTCGAGTAGCCCCAGGCTGATTCAGCGCGTACCGCTCGCCGCTTGGTGTTGCCTGAGAAAAGAGCGATCCGGTGAGGTAAGAGAGCAGCAACCGACATCCGGCGCCCCAACGCCGGCGGCGGATTTGCGTGCGGTGGATGCGGTACCTTTGCACGTCCACTGCCCGCCTGTCGCATGATTCTCAACTACAAAGCTGTCGCTGGTGTGCTCGGCGCGCTGGTGTTTTTCCTGGGCGTCGCGCTGATCGCGCCGATGATCGTTGGGCTGATCTACGGCGAGGCCGAGTGGTGGGGCTTCGGCGTGATGGCGCTGGTGTCGATGGCCGGAGGCGGCGCGGCGTACTGGAGGTTTGGGCGAAGCGGCGACTCGCTGGGAGCGCGCGAGGGGTTCGCCATCGTTGCGCTGGCGTGGTTCGTGCTCTCACTCGTCGGCGCCGTACCGTTCGTACTCGGCGGCCCCCTCGACAGCTACACCGACGCGTTCTTCGAAACGATGTCCGGCTTCACGACGACCGGCGCGACGATTCTGGGCGGTGGCGGGAATCCAGCCATCGAAGAGGTGAGCCACGCGCACTTGTTCTGGCGCAGCCTGACGCACTGGATGGGTGGAATGGGCGTCGTCGTGCTCACCCTCGCGATCCTGCCGTTCCTGGGCGTCGGCGGAATGCAGCTCTTCCGCGCCGAAGCCCCCGGCCCCAGCGCCGACAAACTGACGCCTCGCATCCGAGAGACCGCGCGCCGATTGTGGTTCATCTACGTCGGGTTAACCTTCGTCCACTTCGTGTTGCTGCTCCCAGCGATGACCGTGTTCGAAGCCGTCACGCACGCGTTCTCGACGATGGCGACGGGCGGCTTCTCGACGCTCAACGGATCGGTCGGCCAGTTTCAGAGCGCCTACGTCGACTGGATCGTGATCGTGTTCATGTTTCTGGCCGGAGCCAACTTCGCCCTTCACTATAGGATGCTGCGGGGCGAGGCCATCACCGTCCTGCGCGACGTAGAACTGCGCGTTTATGCTGCCATCGTGTTGGGGGCTACGGTCATCATGCTGCTGGGTACCTGGCAACCGATCAGCAGTCTGCTACAACCTGGCGCACCGCTCGAATACGCCGGTTTCTGGGAGTCCCTACGGCAGAGCCTGTTTCAGACGTTGGCCATCGTCACCACGACTGGCTACGCAACGGCCGACTACGAACTGTGGACGCCGCTCGCCCAGGCCGCCATTTTCGCTCTCTTCTTCGTCGGCGGTATGGCAGGCAGTACGGGCGGCGGCGTCAAAGTCGTGCGCGTGATCCTGATGCTGAAAAACTCATTCAAGGAGATCAAGCAACTCGTCCATCCCCAGGCGCTCATCCCGATCCGGCTGGGCGGGCGCGTCGTGCCCAACGAGGTGATGCGCAACGTGCTCTCGTTTATGGTGCTCTACGTCGGACTGCTCGGTGCGGGCACAATCGGCCTGATGATGTGCGGCATCGACGTACTTGGCGCCTTCAGTGCAGCGGCGTCAAGCGTCGGCAACATCGGCCCCGCGTTCGGCGACTTCGGCCCCGCGGAGAACTATGCATCTGTCCCTGCCGCCGGAAAGTGGGTGCTGGCGCTGCTCATGATGGCCGGACGCCTGGAGATTTTCACCGTCCTCATCCTCTTCGTCCCGACGTTCTGGCGGCGATGAGACGTGGAAGCGCACGCGCTCTTGCTTCCATCTTTCGTCATTCCCGCGCAGGCGCTACGGTTTATACAGATCTCGCAGGCTAGCCTCCCACTTCGCCGACGTCTTCCCTTTCGAGGTTCACGTGTTGACCGGCCTCAGACGGACCGGCGATCAAGACGCGAAGCGGAGGGCGCGTAAAGAACGAAGCCGAAGGGAGCAAGCCTGCGAGCGAGTTGGATGCGCTCAGCGCCCGGGGTGCAGCGTCCGCCGGCGCGACGTAGGCCTTGATTTTGGGGTCGCTTTGTATAAGACAAAGGGACGAATGCACGCGGGTCACGCACAAGCTGAACCAGCTCGCCTGACTGGGCTCGGCTGCGCCGATCTGGTTTTCAGTGCTGGATCCCCGATCAAGTCGGGGATGACGGAGAAGGGACCGGGTGACCAACCCGACACGATGGGCCTGACTGAGCACTCAGCCTTCGTCCTCCAACTCCTCATCGTCTGGACTAACGGCGGGAGCGGGCGTCGGATTGAGGATGTCGATGATCATTGTGACGAACGCCTCAGCGGATTGTAGCACCTCTTCAGCCTGAGGCTGCTGAACGCCAAAACTGTGCGCGTAGTCGGCGACTTCCATCAGGTCGTGCGCGTGATCGAACGCGACACCGGCTTCCTCTGGGACCTCGCCCGACCGCACGAACGCATCCCCGAATGCGACGCGGATGCCGCCCGACGTACCGACACGCCGCTCGACCAGTAGAGCCTGGGC
>CAXBBB010000256.1:0-4632 GCA_963973615.1 uncultured Rhodothermales bacterium
TATCGACGGCGACATCGACCCGTCGTTCGTCATCACGCACACCGCTTCGCTCGACGACGCTCCCAAGATGTACGACACCTTCCGTGACAAAAAGGACGACTGCATCAAGGTCGTTCTCAAACCCTAAAACCGACCTTCGACTAGAGCGGGCCGTTGCATCTGATGTAGCGGCCCGCTTGTTGTACGTTCAAGCGCCGACTTCTATGACGACACGCGTTCTATGACCTCTCTGCTTCGCTGGCTCTCCGACTTGGTCGGTTCGATCTATGTGCTTCAGATCATGTGGACCCCGATCAAACGGTTACTTGGAATGGATTACGAATCCCGAGTCGACCGCGCAACGGCAGACCTGCTCGCCAGACCCCGCTCCGATCTACCCGACGTACCACTCGAACCCGTCTTTCGATTTGTAGGTAATGCCCCCAGCGCCGGAGGCATTACCGCGCTGTTCGTAAACGAGGGAGCGGGCGTGACCTCCCTCACTCTGGAGCGCCATGGAGGTTCGGCCCAACTCTCCGAACGACTAGAATCTGGTGCCTCGGGCCGCATCGACCTGGAGGTGCCCAGGCAACCGCACGATGTGTCGTTCGAGTTAGCGTATACGGACGCGGCTGGGGTGCGGCAGTCGCAGCCCTTCGTCTTCCGAGCAGACGAAGCACGTGTCGAGGCTATCGACGTGCTTGCACCGGACTGATGGTTCAGGCCGCCTGGTCGGTCCAGGCCCTGCGCAGATGGGCGATATAGTCGCGCTCCAGGTCGACCACTTGCCCGTCGGCTTCGGCGATGCCGACTAGGTCTTCGAGAATCGTCGAGCGTGTATCGCTGTCGAGCGCGTTGCCCAACGTGTCGATGATCGTCTCGAGGCGCTCCCGCGACGGATTGTTGAAATACGTCATCGACGCCTCACGCAGCACGTGCTGGAGCATCGCCGGGTCGCGATTGGGCTGCCATTTGTACAGGCGGGCGACGATTTCTTGCATTTCGGCGCTGTCTAAATCGGCGTCGGCGCCATACGCCAGTCCGAGATAGAGAACAGCGAGGTCGTGCAGGTGGGCGATGGAGACAGACATAAGAGCAGAAGTACGCAAAGGGAGATGAGCGCGTTTACCAAATGGTGATGCGCAAAGTTCTACCGTCAAGATCAACGGCAGCGTAACCGATGAGACGGTATCGGAATCTCAACGCGCACTGCTCACGTTTCGCACCCAACCAACCCCTTTTCCCATGCGACGCTCTACTCCCCTGCTCCTCGCAGCCGCCCTTGTGTTGACCGCGTTCGCGCCGTTGCACACTGACCAACAAACCCCGCTCGCCATCGGCAGCACCCTTCCCCAGCCCGCGACGAAGCTGATCGGGACCGATGGAGCCGAATACACGCTTGGAGGCATGACGGGAGAGGGTGGATTGCTCGTCATTTTCGGCGCCAATACCTGCCCGTTCGTTCTCGCTTGGCAAGACCGCTTCGCCCCGCTCGCCGCTCGCGCAGCAGCCCAGGGCATCGGCACGATCATCGTCAACAGCAACCTCGCTTTCCGCAACGACGACGATTCCCCAGCCGCCATGCGCGCCCACGCAGCCGAGCACCGCTACACCGTTCCCTACGTGCAGGATGCCGGGACCACCATCGCCGACGCATTCGGAGCGACGCGTACGCCGGAAGTCTTTTTGTTCGACGGCGCCAGAAAGCTCGTCTACCGCGGCGCCATCGACGACAATGCTCGCGACGCGAGTAAGGTCAAGCAGCCGTTCTTGATGGAAGCGATGGAGGCCGTCGCTCAGGGGAACACGCCCGCGCCCCAGGTCACTCGCTCCATCGGCTGCACGATCAAGCGCACGTCGGGCTGATCCGATCCAAGAGATTACGTGACCCAGGCAAATCTGCACGACGGGACCGAGGGATTGCCTCTCGGTCCCGTCGTAGGTTTACGAACGCCTAACAAAACCCCTCGCTGGCTGCGAACGGCTGCGCGAACGCTGAGCTTCGTTGTCCTACATCGCCGTAGCTAGCGCCACGTCTGCTTCGGTCGCCTCATTCAGCCTCCGCTCACTCGTTCTCGCCTTTCGCGCCCGGTTTTGTTAGGCGTTCTAGGCCGACCCACCCTCTCGCTCGTGCTCCTCTTTCAACCCGATCTGGCACCGGACGCACCGCTGCTACCGACACTCGACGCCGCTCTAGCGCTGTGCGAACGCGTCGCCATCGTCGACACGACGCAACTGACCGGACTCCACGCGACACCGATCGGGCTGCTCGCCGACGCTATCCCCGATCACGCCATCCTCAACGGACGGCCGGGAACGGGCGGCTATCGTTCGCCCAAATCCATCGTCGCTGCAGGCGGCTACGTCGTGCGTCAGGGCGATGCCGGAACGGACGTGCTGCTCATCTTCCGACGTGGTGCCTGGGATCTACCCAAGGGGAAGCTGGACGGTAAAGAGACGATCCGCGCGTGCGCCAAGCGCGAGGTGTGTGAGGAAGTCGGCATCAAACGCCTGCGCGTCGTCCGCCCGCTCGGGTCGACGCTGCACGGCTATCCGCTGACCAAGCGCTACGCCGTTAAGACTACCTATTGGTATCGGATGGAAACAGCGCAGACCGTGTTCAAACCGCAGGCCGAAGAAGACATCGAACGCGTCGAGTGGGTGCCTCTAGCCGAAGCCATTGAGCGGTTGGGCTTCGAGACCCTGCGCGCGCACGCCTATCTCATCCGCGATCTGCTAGGCGAACAGCGTCCCGGCGGCTGACCTAGCACAGGCCTAGCAATTAGTCAACGGCTTCCAGCGCAGGCACGACAGGAGCGGCGAGATACGGAAGCAACACTCGATGCGTACGATCGAGCAGTTGGGCAGCAGCCGAATCGGGCGCAAGGGATGCGTCCGGTACGAGAGCTTGCCACGTCGTAAACGGTCCCAGCGCGCGTGGTCGGCTGGACGTGGTGCCGCCTAGACGGACGACCGCATCCGTCGCGTTCAGCGGCCACGCCGGATTGCGGAAGTACGCATGCATTCCCTCATCGCCATCAACAAACGCAATCACGACGGTCCGCGTCGGGTAGCGGTAAAAGCGCGTCGTCTGGGCTAGCACGCCCATCAGTTCAAGCGCGACGGCGGTCGATACGCTGCGTCCACCCACACCGGCATCGAATGGGGCGAGCAAGACGACAGCCGTGTCGCGGAGGCTAGGATCATCACCGGCCAAGAAGCCGATCAGGTTGAGCGAGGTGTCGGGCGGCAGGCCCCACGGCTGAACGTAGTTGGGCTGGGCGGGCTGGATGCCGATGTCGTGCAGACGATCCAAGAGGTAGAGGTGAACGAGGCGGTGCGCCGTCGTACCGGCTGCTCGGTTGGGTCCGATCTGATTGAGCTTCGACAGGTCGATCTGGATCGATGCCCCGTCCCAAACCGGAAAGCCCGGCACGCTGCGAGGACCCTCATCGCCGTTGGACGAACCCGAACAGCCAGCGGCGATAGTGACGAGGAGGAGCGCCAGACCTATCGAAAACAGAGAGATGGACCGAGAAGATGGAGACATCAGGCGTCGTACTTTGAGAGACTACCCCGTAAAGTAGCGCTGCCCTTCCCCCTGTGCTCTGGCTGATTCTGACTCCGCTGATTCGCGTGCGCCGCGTACTCGACCGGCTACTCGGATTGGTGTTGGCCAGAGCCATAGCGGGTGCGCTGCTCGCTGTCGTGCTGCTCGTGCTGCCCAGTCTGCGCGCTGGTCTGAACGTCGTCCCCGGACTGATCGCGGCAGCCTACGCGCTGGCGGCACTGGCTTGGCTTCCGATTACGCTCATCCGAGTACGCGCGGCGCGCCTTGAAGCTCGCCTGGCCCGCCAGGGCTTTACCGACGATGCCCTGGCTCTCTGCCTGGGCCCCGACACCAACCTGTGGTCGAAGAGTATCGTCATCGACACCGTTCGCCGCGTCCGTGCCCTGCCGACGCCCGGCGCGCTGCGCAGCACCATCTGGGAACGGCGCGTTGCCCTCCTCGCCCAGCAACAGTTCGACGCCTTGCGCCCCACCCGCTTCGACCTGACCGTACTCATCCTGATCGGTCTCGCCCTCTCGTGGCAGATAACTGGTTGGGGCACCGTCACGCTGGGCATCGCCTTTGTGCTCGAAGCCGCTACCCACTTTACGCGCGCCCAAGCCACCCAACGCGTCCACACCTTGGAACGCGCCCTCGCCACCGCCCTCTCTGGCGCAGACACGACGCTCGCCTCGCCCCTTATCCGCCCACCGAAGGCACGCAGGTATGCCCACCGCAGACTGTATCGAACGGGTGGATTCCAGAGCGACGTGTCGTAAAAAAAACGCACCGGCGCACGACTCTGCCTCTTTGCTACCCAAACACCACGGTCACCGCTGCGCCCGACCGATCTGCAACAGAAGTCGCTGTACGCGACCACCGCGCTCCACGTCGAGCGTCACCTTATCGCCGGGGCGGAAGTCGTAGATACGAGCGACGTAATCGGTAGCACTCGTGACCGGCTCGCCCGAGATGCCGACGAGGATGTCGTAGGGTTCGACGCCTGCTGCTGCGGCGGGCGATCCGTCATCGACCGAACGGACGAAGGCGCCTTGGGTCCGACTCGTCTCTAGCGCGCGGGCAATGCGCGCGTCCAGGTCGAC
>CAXBBB010000257.1:0-4624 GCA_963973615.1 uncultured Rhodothermales bacterium
CCGAGCCGCTTGATGCCGAAATACGCACGTGTTTTGAGATCAATCATGGGGTATTGGTCGGGTTTGTGAGGCCGTTCGGGATTGCGCCCCGGACGGCCTCCGTTGTTCAGTTGGAGGGTTGACGGTCGCGGTAGACGTTGGCGGCTTCCCAGAGCACGTCGGCGCTGCGGTACTGCCATCCGGCCTCGTAGTGGGGATGGCGCTCTCCGAGATCGGCGTAGACCATCGAGGCTTCGGCGTCGATGCGCTTGCACAGTTCGGGCACGTCGCACTTGCCGAGTTCGTCCATCGTCTGGGCACCGGCAATGCCGTCGACGGTGCAGCTTCCACCCGCTCGGTTGATGGCGCGCTGGAGGATCTGCGTGGCCGTGGCCGGGCGCATGTTGACGTAGAACGAGAACATCATCACACCGACGGGGGCGGGCATCCGGCCGCACTTGTAGCGGTCCCAGAACTCGACTTCGTAGATGCGGCTCGCCAGTGCGGGCGTGACACGTCGGATGTCGGAGGCGGTGATCTGTCCGTCGCCGTCGAGGTCGAGATCGGCACGCCAGGCGCGCGACTGTCCGGCGAGTTGCTGCGCGAAGCGGAGACTGATGCCGTGATTGGTGGCTCCGCCGGGGTCGCGGGGATCGTCGGTGTATCCACCTTCGATCTGCTTGACGTTGCGGAGGGCGCGTTGGAAAATGCTCATGGAGATGAGGGGGTTGGGGTTGAGGTGATAGCCCGAGATGAGCGGGCCGAGGTTGTTGGCTATGCCGATGATGCCGAAGGACAGGTCGTTCACTGTTCAGTACCAATCCACCTTTCGAGCTGCGTGTCAGCTCGGAGATAGAGAGGATGCCGAGGGTGTCCAGCCTTGGTTCTGCCGAGGCAGTAGAGGTCGCCTAATGAGTTCGCTACCTGGCCTGCTCGGCCTAAGTGTTCTCCGTGGACTCCCCATGCCGCGACTGTCGCGTGCGACCGGCTGGTGTATTCGGCGAGGTAGCGGTCGTTTTTCGGTCCCACTGGGTCGACGGCGGCTTTCATGTCGCTCGGATCTGTGGCCCGAAACGCGAACAGGTTGAGCATATCCACGCCGCCGTAACCCCAGCTTCGCGCGAACCCGATGATCCGTCGGATTGTCGGGTCGTCTTCGGTTGCGTCTGCTGTGCTCGGATTGAGACCGATGAACACGACGCGCTCGCATTGCGCATCCCATGTCCGGGTCAGCAGGTAGCGGTAGAGACCACAGTCTGAAAGTTCTGCGCCGTTATCCAATGGCGAATGCTCGAACATTGTGAGTTGGTGTTTCATGTATTAGGCCGCGCGTCGCACGTGATTGAGGACGGCGGTGGTGATCTGGTCGACCTCGTCGCGGGTGGCACCGTGGCGGAGTGCTTCGGCGTAGACGTCGGCGAAGTCGTCGATGCGGTAGCCGTGGCGGTCGAGGCGCTGGTTGACGAAGACGCGGACCTGGTGGCTGCTCATGGTCTGGTCGTCGGCGTCGGTGAACACGCTGATCGGCTCGACTTTTTCGGGACGCGACGGGAGCGTCTTGACGGCGCTGTTGAGGCGCGGCGGCGGGGCGCTCTTGCGCTCGGCGCGCAGCTCGCGCTCAAGGCGTTCGCGGACGGTGGGCGCGTGGGTGCGCGTATAGTCGCCGACCTCGTTGGCCTCCCACGGCGTGAGGCGGAACGGCTTGGCGAAGCGGTCCATCAGTTCTCCGACCATCTCTCCGGCCACGTTGCGGTAGACGCGTAGGGTCTTGCCCGACGTGGGGATTTTGTCTTTGCCGCCGACATACTGCGGCACGTGGAAGAACTCGTTGGCCCAGCGGATGCGCCCATAGCCGTCGACTTCGCGCGTCTCGACGCGGCAGGCCAGCGTAGCGAGCGACACGTCGATCTCGCGCGGCGGGTAGATGCGCTGGCTCATCTCGTAAACCTGCTGGCGCGTGCTCTTGAGCTGAACCGGGTGCTGCTTCTGGGCCTGGCCTACGGCGTAGTGATAGAGGCGCTCGTTATACTCGCTTAGCGTGATCGAATTGCCCTCGCCGATCTCCATGTAAAGCGGAAGGTCGAAGCCGGTCCACATGACCTTGAAGACGTTTTCGATGCGGCCTTGAGCCTCTTTTACCTGAGCCTCGCGCGGCTCGATGTCGAGCGCCTTCATCGCGTTCTTGTACGGGCCGGACTTGCCGAGCGAGCCTCTGTCGGTCTGGAGGGTCCAGGGAATCGAGCGCAGCGGGATCGCGTCGGTTGGACGTGACCAGACGTAGTCGAGAAACTCCAGGCCCATCAGGATCGACTCACCGGCGGCGGGGACGGCGCGGGCGATCCAGACGCGGCTGAAGGCGTCGCGGTAGGCGCAGATCCACGTGCGCAGCTTCTGGTTGTCGGCCTTGTAGCTCAGTTCTCCGGCGCGGGCGACCAGCACCCAGTCGGCACCGTCGTCTGTGGGCTTGTGGAGTTGGAAGTACTTCGACCGGGAGAAGTCGAGGTAGCAGAGCTGGTTGGCGGCGATGGCTTCGACGCTGCGGAACGTCTTCTCTTCACGGAAGCCCATCTTGCGCAGTCGGCTGTTGACTGCCGACGCCGACGGGACAGGCACGTCGAAGCGTCGGGCGACCCGCTCGACTATGGTCTCGGTTGGCTCTTCGCGCCCTTCGCCGCCGACCATCATGCCCTTCATCTTGATGCGAGCGACCTCCTCGACGAACTCTTCCGAGATGCGCGGCTTGCGCTCGACGCGCTTTAGGCGTCCACGCACCTTTTGCAATTGGCGATAGAGCGTCGTGTAGCTGACGCCGAGCGTCTCGGCGTAGCCCTCGACGAGCGTGCGCTTTTGACCGTGCCCGGCGGCGTCGCGTTCGGCGTCGATAGCGGTGAGGATGGACGGATCGATCATCAGGCGGCGCGTTTGTAGTCGACACTCTTGCGCAGCCCGGTGATGACCGAGGTGGCTTCGGGAGCCGTCAGAGCGCTGACGAACTTCATGCGTCCGGTCTGGCGGCTGATGAAGCTGACGAGCCGGTCGTCGCTCCACTTCATCGCGCGTTGCAGGCGTTCGATCTCGTCGGCTTGCGTCTGGGTGAGCAGCTTTCGACACCGAAGTTCTCACCGAGCCAGGCGCGGTATAGATCGTCCGACGGGAATACCTCCCGGCAGAGGATCTTGATCTTTTGGATCTGCGGTTTGGTGATGTTCTTGGGCATGATCAGGCGTCGGTGACGTTGAAGCGGTTGACGAGAGCGGTCACGCGGGAGGCGGTGACGCCGTTGGGTTCGGCTCCGGCGACGTCGAGGAAGTCGAGGCGGCGTTGGAGCAGTTCGGGGCCTTCGGTGGCGTCGAGGTCGAAGAGCACGCGGTAGTTCTGGCGCTCTGTCACGACGCGCCAGTTGGCGGCGTTGGTGGGCTGGCCGAGTAGGCTGTAGCCGATGAGTTCACCGCCGGGGCAGATGCGGGCGACGCCGAACGTCCAGCGCCCTTTGCTGTCCTGGACGACGACGATGTTGCCGCGCGCTACGGGCGGACGCGAGCGGCCTACGACGCGGGTTTCGGATGCGGGGGCGCTGCTCATGCCTGTGCCTCCTGGCGTTCGATCATGACGTCGTGGAAGACGATGCCCAGGCGCTCGGCGATGTCGCGGGTGTGGCCGACGAGGTAGAACACGTCTCCACGCAGGCTTTCGGGGTCGCCCGCGTCGACGTTCGACTGGTAGAGTTCTTCGTAGAACTTCTGGAGGTGGCGGCGGGCGCGGTCGACGCACTCCTGCTTGTCTTCGAGCTTACCCGCGCGCGGTCCGTACTGACGTTCGAGTTGTTTGGCGTGTTCGAGCTTGTCGGATGCCGTCTCGACCTGCTTGCTGAACGTGTCGCGCTCGTCGGTGCGCAGCTTCACCTCCTCTTCGAGGCTGGCGATGCGGTCGCGGAGGACTTTCTTCTCGGCTTTGGTCTGTGCTTCGAGTTCCTTGACGGTCCACTGCTTGATGTCATCGAGCGTGGCGGTCGTGCCGTTCGGTAGCGCGATCTCCCCGGTGTCGGCGAGTTCGCGCGCATCGAAGTTGCGCACGCGCGTCAGAGCGTAGAGCTTCTGTACTCCAAGAGCCGAAATCGCCTCTACGCGCTCGGAATCGTGTTCAGTCGACTGAACACCCGTCTCGTCTCGACCGATCAGGTGCGGCGCTGAGCCGTGAGTCACTGATGCCGAAAGGACAGGCGCGTAGTCTCTCCCGACTGCGAGCAGGCTGTGTGCTTGCGTGCGTCCGAATGGTAGCATCGTTTCGCAGTATTCCTTCCACGAAGAGCAGCCGAGAGCGAGATGCAAGCGGCGTTCTTTGAGTTCGTACAAGGCAACTGAGGTGAGCAGTACACCCGCGTTGACCTTCTGGTGAAGGTGCGCGGCGAGGCGGGCGTCGTCCTCGCTCACGTCGGTCCAGCGCTTCTCTTCTGCGTCATAGACCGAGCGGCCGGACGTGTGAACTTCGACGGCGGCGTAGCGGTCGGCGGGGCGTCCTGCGACGACGACGGCGGAGAGGGGCGGCGTGGCCGTGACTTCCGCGATCTCTTCTTCTAGGTCGCGCTGTTTGGCGGGAGCGGTCTTGGCTTTGGGCATGATCAGGAGTAAGGGGTGGGTTGGCGTGG
>CAXBBB010000258.1:0-4623 GCA_963973615.1 uncultured Rhodothermales bacterium
CGCGCCGTCGGCATCCACCTCGTTCTGGCAACGCAGCGGCCCAGTGTCGACGTGATTACGGGTTTGATCAAAGCCAACTTCCCGTCGCGCATGGCCTACCAGGTGTCGAGCAAGATCGACAGCCGGACGATTCTCGACCAGGGCGGCGCCGAAGCGCTGATGGGCAACGGCGACTTACTCTACATGAACGGCAGCCGGATGGTGCGCCTGCAGGGACCGTACGTGTCGATGGAGGAAATCGAGGCGATCACCGAGCACATCGGAAAGCAACCCGGTCCAGGGCCGTATATGCTGCCCGCGTTTGAAGAGGAAACCAGCATCTTCGACACCGAGGGCAGCAGCAATACGGACGAACTCGACGCCTACTTCGCCGACGCCGCCCGGATCATCGTGCGCAGCCAGCAGGGATCGGTCTCGCTGCTTCAACGCAAACTGTCGGTCGGCTACACACGTGCCGCCCGGATCGTCGACCAGTTGGAGGACGCTGGAATCGTCGGCCCGTTTGAGGGCAGCAAGGCGCGGCAGGTGCTGGTCCCTGACGAGCCGACATTGGACAACTACTTGATCGAACTCGACAGCCAATGACGCCCACACTCGGCATTCTGGGAGGCGGACAACTGGGCCGCATGATGGCGCTCGCCGCTATTCCGATGGGCATCCGCTGCCGATTTCTAGTCGACAAGCCTGCTGACGGCGTTCTCGATTTCGGCGACGTGACGGTGGCCGACTGGACGGATGCGGATGTGCTGCGCAACTGGGCAGCAGGATGCGACGCCGTTACGGTCGAGTCCGAGTGGGCACCTGCCGATCTACTCGCCCAAGCATCGCCCAACACGCGCGTCTTCCCGTCTCCCGCCACGCTGACGACGATTCGCGATAAGGCCTTGCAGAAACGGGCCTTGGCCGACGCCGGACTTGCCACGCCTGATTTCCGCGTCTGCACGACACGCGACGAATTGCACGCCGCCGCCGACACGCTCGGTCTTCCCCTCATGGCGAAACGTAGGCGCGGCAGCTACGACGGGTATGGCAACGCGACGTGCAAGACGGTCGCCGACCTGGACGCAGCCTGGCACGAACTGGCTCAGGAAGACGGATTGCTCGCCGAAGCGTGGGCGCCGTTCGAAGCCGAGTTATCGGTCCTCGTCGCACGGTGGACAGATAGACGCACCGTCGTCTATCCCGTCGCCTATTCGGAGCAGCGCGATCATCGCTGCCACGCCGTCGTCGTTCCTTCGGGCTTCTCGGGCGAAGTCGAGCAGCGCGCTAGGGATCTGGCCGTTGCCGCCGTCGAAGCGGTCGATGCCGTCGGAATCGTCGGCGTCGAGTTGTTCGCGATGCCGGATGGATCGGTCTCGATCAACGAGTTGGCACCACGCCCCCACAACACGGGGCACTACACGATTGAGGCGTGCCAGACGAGCCAATTCGAGCAGCACGTCCGCGCCGTCCTCGACCTACCGCCCGGTTCGCCCGACTTGGTTCGCCCTGCTGCCTGCATGATCAACCTGCTCGGTTCACGCGAGGGTGAAGTGCAAGCTGACGGATTCGCAGATGCACTCGCCGAGCCGGGCACCCATGTCCATCTGTACGGCAAACGCAGTGTCCGCCCTCGTCGGAAGATGGGACACGTCACCGTTCTGGGCGATGAGCCGGATGCCGCTCGAAAGCGAGCGGAGCGTGCGGCTGGGCTGATCACGTTGTAAATCCACTCCAAAGTTGTCAACTCTCAGAGAGTTGACAACTTTTCCATCTCCGCATTCAACCTATGCCCCCCTCCCCCCTCATCGGAATCGCGATGGGCAGCGAATCCGACCTGCCGACGATGCAACCGGCCCTTGATGTGCTCCGTGAGTTCGGAATTGACTTCGAAGCGCGTGTACTCTCGGCGCACCGGACGCCGCGCGCGATGACCAGTTGGGCCGAGTCTGCTCGCGAGCGTGGCATCAAGGTCGTGATCGCAGGAGCAGGTGGGGCGGCTCACTTGCCGGGCATGATCGCAGCGTCGACGCCGTTGCCGGTCATCGGCGTGCCTGTCGCGACGCGCAACCTGAAGGGCATGGATTCGCTGCTCTCCATCGTGCAGATGCCAGGCGGAGTGCCGGTAGCGACAGTCGCCATCGGCGGAGCGCTCAACGCAGGACTACTCGCCTTGCAGATTCTGGCGACCAGCGACGACGCGCTGATGGAACGTATCGTCGCCTACAAAGCCGCGCTTATCGAGAAAGTCGAGGCAATGGACACGCGCGTGCAGCAGGCCTGACGCTACCGCAGCGTGATCGACTGATTGCGTGTCTGTTCGTCGCCGGTTTTTGCGTCGCGTACGATCAGCGTTAGGTCGTACCGACCCGGCTTCTGACCGGATACGTCTAGGATCTGGTACGTGCCCGTCTCGGTCGCCGCGACTGTGCCGGGGAAACGCACCGAGACGCCGCGCTCATCGCGGCTAAGTAGACCGGACAATCCCCCTCTCTCCTGGGGCGACAGGTCAATTTCCAACTCGTAGCGCGCCACCTCTCCTTCGCCGCGTGTCAGGCCGTAGATCTCGAAGTAGAGGTAGAGCGGACGCGAGCGGTCGAACGTCGTCGTTGGGGCAGCGAGGATCCGCACGTCACCCCGTGTGACGTAGGCCGGATGGCTGGGCGCCTCGCCGTATGCCTCCTCGACGGCGTAGGCGAATAGCACATCGCTCACATCAAACCCGCCCTCGAAGCGCCGCACTTCAACGAGCGAGCGCCCTACCGCCGTCGTCCGCTTGTCGAGACCGATGGCTTCGACCGATAGCTGCCTCACGCCTGAGTTGACGCTGACCTGTTCTTGTCGCAAAAAGACAGGCTGCCCATCGACTTCCTCCAGCAGCGCGATGCGGTTGCCCACGGTATCCCGACGTTCGACGCGTCCCACTCCCGATCCTACGAACACGCCAATCTGGGCAAGCGGCTCGTCGATGGACTCGGTCACCGCGTGGATCGGCACACCATAGGCGACGACTAGATCCGTTTTCCCCTCCGCGCCACGAAACGAGGCGGCGGAGGTGTACACACCCGTCATCAAGCCCGCCGGACTGAACGTGTACTGCTGGGGCAGCTCGCGCGCGATGTCGCCGCTCATCATCGCAAAATCGTTGTCGTATCCGTCCGCCAGACCGAGCGCAATGGCTTGTGCGCTCGGCGATGCAAGACGGAATTCGCCGTTGCGATACTCGTCCTCAAAGACGAAGCGCGCATGATCGTACTCCCACACGGCGACCTGCATCAGCGTCGTCCCCGACGGCGACAGGATCTGTTCGGTATTGGGCGGGCCGTAGCGGATGAACGTCTGTCCACGCCGCGTCTCCCATCCACGCAATCCCATCTGCGGCGCTGCATACAGCAGATCGGCAAGGGCGATACGGGCGTGATGCGCCAGAAGCCGCTCGTTGTAGGGCGTCAGTAGCAATGGATCCGCGTCGTCCCAAAACCCCGAATCGACGACTCCATTTCCGTCGATCGTCACGAACTCGGTTGCGACGAAAATGGCGGCTTCGTCAAACGGCAAAAGCGCCAGCCCCTGCGTAAACGCTTGGTCGGCGAGGCGGTCGTTGCCTAGCCGCTGTTCGGCCAGACCGAGCCAGATCCACGCATTGCCGTCGCGAGGCACATTCTCTGTCATTTGCTTGGCGACGCGCAACACTTCGGTCCACTGCTCGGTGCGTGCATAGATGCGCAGGATCGGACGGTACGCCGACGCCCGTTCGGGAGCGACGCGGATCGCTCGCTCAAAACCCTCAGTCGCTGTCACGTAGGCT
Source organism: uncultured Rhodothermales bacterium (assembly GCA_963973615.1). Lineage (GTDB taxonomy): Bacteria > Bacteroidota > Rhodothermia > Rhodothermales > BA12 > CAXBBB01. The sequence goes on from CAXBBB010000258.1 coordinate 3,788, forward strand.
CGCACTTGCCGCTGCTGCGCCGCCAGTGACTGCCGGATTCCTTCAGGCGCTCCAATCATCGCCGCGTGCTGATACACGTCGTCGAAGTCACGAGCCGCCTGCAGCCCCAATTCTTCGTGAGCGACGGCATTCGCCGAGTCTATCCGCAGCAGGTCACGCGCCAGGTCCATGCGCCGATACTGGAGATATTCGTTCTGGACGTACGTCATCCGGTCGCGACGCAGGTGGACGATCTGCGCCGCCCGGTAGTCTGCGTTGTCCGGGTCGAGAGCGATGGCGCGGCTCAACGCGCGTCCGGCGCGGCCCCTGCTTCCCAGCGGCGTCTCTGTATACAACTGCCAGAGCAAAAACTGCGCTTCAGCCGATTCGGAGTCAGACAGCGCAAGCCGCTCAGCCTCCTGATAGCGACCGGAGGCCATCGCTTGACGCGCGATGTCGGCGGCCGACTGCGCCCAGGCGCATGGGCACGCAATTATCAAGAGGAAGAACAGGCAGCGTATAGCATGGTCGCGCTTCTGCCGCCACGGGCAGCGCCGACAGTGATGGGGAGCAAGGGAGGCGGTAAGGTCGAGGCGAGCAAAACCGTGCAGCGATGGGTTTTGCTGCGAGAGCAATTTATGCAACTTCCTCATTTGGGCAACCGGCCTAAAGGTCTGCCTTCATCGTAAAGCATATACCCATGCACATCTCCCGACAAGCTATCGTAAAACGTCCAGCGGCCGTGCATCTGATTGTCTCTCCAAAAACCGGCAATATGCAGTCTGCCACCAGGAAAGTAGCTGACTGAACGACCACCGGCTGAAGCCGGTGGGTTCGAAATCGACTGAAAGTCGTGG
>CAXBBB010000259.1:0-4618 GCA_963973615.1 uncultured Rhodothermales bacterium
GGTGCCGAGCGGGAAAATCGATGCGCAACCGGCGTTAGTCGTGCATCCGTCCGTCGCATCATTACCGCTGAACGTCCAGTCCGAAGCGGAGAATGTGGTGCTCGCGCCTGTTCCGTCTTTGCGGTAGGCCCACCCGTCGAGGTGCTCCCACGCCTCTCCCGTTCCATCTGTACCGATCACGCCGTACACGTCGACGATAGTTCCATCTTTCAAAACGGCAACAGCGTCATCGCCATTGATCGAGGGAGAGTCGCCGGGGGCGAGGGTAGGGGCAATACCGAAGTAGGCCTGGAAGTTGGCGCCGTCGGCACTGCGGGTCACGTAGATGTGCTGACCAGCCGTCGCCGAGCCGGACAAAGCGGCGGACTGGCTAATCGTGGTGCTCCCGTTGTTGTAGTTGGCAACGGTGAAGTTAGATAGATCGGCGATGGCTCCGGTCGCGTAGAGTTCGACGACTTTGGGGGTGCCTCCTGAGAGGGGACCATCGAAGACACCGGTGATGAGGAGCTGGCCTTCAGCCGCGCCGCCGCCAGCGGTGTAGGTGCCGATGGGGAAGACCGATGCGCAAGGTGCGGCATTGGTCGTACACCCGTCGATTGCATCGACTCCGCTAAACGTCCAGTTTCCGACGACGAAGGTCGTGCCGTCGGGGCCGGTGTCGGACGTGCGATAGGCCCATCCGTCTACGTGGTCCCAGGCTTCTCCCGTTCCGTCGGTGTTGATGTCCCCAAACACGTCGATGACGGCGCCGTTCTTAAACACCTCGATCGCGTCGTCGCCATTGATTCCAGCTGCATCGCTTTCAAACGTGGGGGCGAATCCGAAGTAGTCGGTGAACCCCTGCGTTTCCGTCGCGATATACAGATACTGGCCAGCCGTCGCTGAGCCGCTGAAGGTGAACTCTTCGCCGTCCGTTCCGCCTCCGTTGTTGGCCGAGCCGATTCCGTAGATCGCCAAGTCGGGGATGGCTTCCGTCGCGTAAAGCTCGATGGCTTTGGGCGTGCCTCCCGAAAGGGGGCCATCGAACACGCCGGTGACGACGAGTTGGGCAGACGCCGCGGGGACGAGCAGGAACGCCGCAAAGGCGAGTAACAGAGTGCGCATGGGCAGTGTTGTGGGATTTACTGTTTGCAAGATGAGGACGGATGCATCGAAATCCATAACCGCAGCGTTAAACGCCGCGACGGATCGGTGAAAAAACAGAGCAACTATCCCCATCGAGGGGTGTCTTGTCCTAAACCGCCCTCTCGTCTGCTCGCGCCCCCACCGCCATGCCGCCACGTGCTTCCAATCCCGACGCCGCTCTGATCGAAGCCTTCCAGCAGGGCGACGAGTTCGCGTTTGTCTCGCTCTATAACCAGCATAAGGGCGCCGTGTACGGCTTTGTCTACAAAATGCTGATGGACCGCCAGGCCGCCCAAGACGTGACACAGGACACGTTCATACGGGTCTACGAGCATCGCGAGCGGCTCGTCGCCACGGGCGCGTTCAAAAGTTGGCTCTTCACGATAGCACGCAATCAGTGCCTGAACTATCTGCGCAAGGCCAAGCGGGTAGACTCACTCGAAGAACCCGATACGTTGCCCGGCTTGCGCTCGCCCTCCCTCGATCTCGAACGCAGCGACGCAATCCGCTTCGTCAACCATGTGCTCGCCCGGCTATCGACCGATTACCGCGAAGTCCTCATCTTGCGGGAGTATCAGAACCTGAGCTATGAGGACATTGCCGCCGTGACGCGGTCGACCGTCTCGGCGGTCAAGTCTCGCCTCTTCAAAGCACGCCGCAAGATGGCCGTTCTCTACCGCGAGGCAACCCTAGAACCCGACGCTGCCTCCGCGCTTCCCGTCGCCACCACCTGACGTACCCATGATCGACCTTTACGCCCCGCTTCCGGACGACCTCGAAGAAGCGATTCACCTGTTCGCCGACGGAGAACTTCCCCTCGACGCTCACGCCGACCTGTTTGCTCGCCTGTCCATCAGCAAGGACGCCCGCGAGTTGCTCGACAGTTTGCTGGCCTTTCGCCGGATGAGCCGGATGGAGTCGCTCGCTCCGCCGCCTTCGTTAGACCTTGCGCTGATGGCACGCCTGAAAGAGACGCAGCGCGCCCAGCAGAAACGCCGAGACCGAGCCCCGCATCCCGGTATCTGGGGCCGCTCGGTCCGCATGAACGTACGGGCGATGACCCTCTGCGCAATGGTGCTCCTGGCCGTCGGCTCGCTCGTGCCGATGCGTACGCCAGCCGAACCGCCACGCGTGGTCCGCATGACGCCCCCATCCGCCGACGCGGACGGCATGGCTATGAGCGCCAACTACATTATCACCGACGGCGTGACGGTAGAAGCCGACCGCGAATAGGAGACTTGCCTTGTCCGCCTACCTAGTCACCGGATCATCAAATCGCCGTAGCTGATGATGTCGCCGCTTGCGTTGCCGATGCTGTCGAGAATGAACAGGCGGACTAAGCCCGTTCGCCCGAGCGTAGCGGCGTTGAACGTAAGCACGTAATTGCCAGGCTGTGTCCGCTGGACGGTGTCGAGTGTGATCAACACACCGTCGGAACGCCGCGCGCGAACGACCAATCCCCGTTGGACCGCGTCCGAGAAGAGGATGGCAACTGTAAGGTTGATCGGGCCCGTTTGCGTGCCGGGATTGGGGAAAACGGGTGAGACGCGTACTCTGCCTCTATAGAACGGAGCTGTCCGCCAATCGTCCTCGTCTACCGATACGATGCTGCCGCGATCGTTCGTTTCCGTAAAGCCAGAAGGGACCTGCGCTGCTTCCTCGAAAAAAGCGTCCTGCTGATCGATCGATGAGTCGCATGCCGATGCCAGCACGAGCAAACAGGTGAGCAGTGGCAGGCGTATCTTTCGGACTAGGCGTTCACTCATTACAGCTCGACATCTTGAAAATCTACACGCGGACGGGAGACGGCGGTACGACGGGCCTCTTCGGCGGTGCCCGCGTCGCCAAAGATCACCCACGCATAGAAGCCTATGGCACCGTCGACGAAACGAACTCGGTCGTCGGAATGGTGCGCGCCTTGTTGCCCACCGACGGTGTCGACCTGGCGCACACCGTTCTCAGCCAGGTGCAAAACGATCTGTTCGTTTTGGGTGCCGATCTCGCCACGCCCCACACGGCCAAGCCGGTTGTCCCACGCGTGACCGATGCGCAGGTCGAGCAACTCGAAGCCTGGGTCGACGCCTGCAACGAGAGTCTGCCGCCGCTCAAAACGTTTGTGCTTCCGGGTGGGCATCCGGCTGCCGCTCAGCTTCACGTCGCCCGAACGGTGTGCCGACGTGCTGAACGCCTGGTCGTTCGGGCTGCTGAGCGCGAGGTTGTCGGCGAGATCGGGGAGGGCGCTATTGTATACCTCAACCGCCTGTCGGACGTGCTCTTCACGCTCGCGCTGTGGGTCAATCATCAACTCGGTGTCAAGGAGACGCCGTGGACGCCCGAGCCGTGAGCAAGAAGGAATTCAGCGTCCCCAAGTTGAGTCTGGGGAAACGTGTCGCCTTTACCCTGGTGGCGCTGCTCGTGCCGGTCTTCTTCTTCGCGTTGCTAGAAGGAGTACTGCGCGTTGCCGACTATGGCGATTCCTACCCGCTGTTTGTCGATGCCCAGGGGGTTGAGGGCTATCGCGTGCAGAATCCTGAGATGGCCCGGCGGTATTTCTACGGACAGCCGACGGTCCCGACGGGCTTGCAGGACTTCTTCACTGCCCAAAAGAGTGACACGACATTGCGGCTCGTTGTCCAAGGAGGGTCGACGGCAGCTGGTTTTCCGTTTTATGCGGGCGGCGCGTTTTCCAGGATGCTGGAGCAGCGGTTGCAGCAGACCTATCCCGACCGGACCGTAGAGGTTATCAATACCGCGCTGGCCGCTGTCAACTCGTTCACCCTCCTCGACATCGCCGACGAGGTGCTCGAAGTGGAGCCGGACGCCGTCCTCATTTATGCCGGACACAACGAGTACTACGGCGCACTGGGTGCCGGATCTTCCGTCTCTCTGGGATCCTCGCCCGGGCTGGTGCGCCTCTACCTACGTTTGCAGCGGCTGAGGACTGTTCAGCTAATTCGCGACGCGCTGGCGGGTGTCGCTAGTTGGTTTGGACCGGATGCGGACGATGGGAGCACGACGTTGATGGGGCGGATGGTGCAGAACGAGAGCATCTCGATTGATAGCGATACGTATCGGGCCGGGTTAGAAGCGTTTGAGCACAACATGTCGCGCTTAATCGCTTTTTATCAGGCACACGATGTCCCCGTCTATCTGTCGACGATAGCCAGCAACGAGCGCGATCAGAAGCCGTTCGTCAACCTGATGGCAAACGAGGGGACGGCGGCGCGGTTGGCACAGGCGCAGCAGGTGCATAGCAGGGGAGAGGTTCAATCTGCGCGCGACCTGTTCGCCGATCTGGATGCGTCCGACGCGCTGTGCGCCGCGTGTAGCTACGGACTTGCCCAAGCATCGGAGCAACTGGGTGATACGGTGAGCGCCCGAGCCGCTTATGGTCGAGCCCGAGACCGAGATGGTCTCCGTTTTCGCGCGCCATCTGCGACGAATCAGATCATTCGTCGGCTTGCAAATCAGGCCGGCGTCTTTTTGGTCGACG